>DUVD01000046.1 GCA_012841225.1 Fibrobacter sp. | reverse complement strand
CTTCCTCCTTAATTTTGTTATAAATGCTCCAAACATAAGGAGACGATCGTGAGTATTCAAGATGATTTCGGTAGCCTAGTCTTTAGTGCCAAGACGATGAGCAAGTACCTTTCTAGTGAAACGCATCAAAGTTTGGTTGCTACCATGCATAGTGGAACCGAGCTAGATCCCTCCATTGCGGACGAAGTGGCTTATGGCATTAAAAACTGGGCCTTAGATCATGGCGCTACTCATTTTACCCACTGGTTTCAACCTCTTAATGGTACCACAGCCGAAAAACACGATTCCTTTTTTAACCCCGATTATGAAGGCGGGGTGATCGCTTCTTTTTCCGGTAAAGAACTTACTCAAGGTGAACCAGACGCTTCTAGTTTTCCTTCGGGCGGTCTTAGGGCCACTTTTGAAGCGCGTGGCTACACTGCTTGGGACCCTACTAGCCCAGCCTTTATTCGCGAGAGCGATGGCGGCGTCTCTGTCCTTTGTATTCCTTCTGTGTTTTGTGGTTACCACGGCGAAGCACTCGATAAAAAAACGCCTTTACTCCGCTCGCAAGGCATTATTATCAAGCAAATCTATAGGGTGGCCAAGCTCTTTAATCTCCCTACAGAAAAACGACCTTTTATTACTTTAGGTGCGGAGCAAGAGTACTTTTTAATTGATGCGGGCCTTTATAAAATGCGTCCCGATTTAATGCAAACGGGAAGGACACTTTTTGGTGTTCGCCCTGCTCGCCATCAACAAATGGAAGATCATTATTTTGGCAAAATCAATCCTCGCGTACTCAATTTTATGGCCGAAGTGGATAGAGAGCTCTGGAAGCTTGGTATCCCAGCAAAAACTAGGCACAACGAAGTGAGTCCCGCCCAGTTCGAGTTTGCCCCGGTTTTTGAAGAGCAAAATTTAGCGGTCGATCACAACATGCTCTGCATGAACGTTTTGCAAGTGATTGCGGAGCGTCATGGCTTTGTTTGTTTAACTCATGAAAAGCCTTTCGCAGGTGTGAATGGTTCTGGAAAGCACAATAACTGGTCTATTACTGGCCCTGATGGCAAGAACTGGCTTACGCCGGGTAAAACCCCACACGAAAATGCAAAGTTTCTATTTGTCTTAGTCGCGATTATTAAAGCAATCGATAATTACGCTCCTTTAATTCGCGCAGTGGTAGCTTCTGCAGGCAATGACCACCGCTTAGGAGCAAATGAAGCCCCTCCAGCAATAGTGTCCATTTTTCTTGGCGAACAACTTACCGACATTATCAATCAGTTGGAATGTGGTACGCCTAAGTCATCCAAGTGCGGTGGCGTGTTAGAAATCGGTGTTTCTTCTTTGCCAAAACTCCCCCAAGATGCTACGGACCGTAATCGTACCAGTCCTTTTGCTTTTACAGGTAATAAATTTGAACTGCGTGCTGTTGGTTCTGCGCAAAGTTGCGCTTCTTCTAATACGGCGCTTAACCTTTCTATATCAAGTGCTTTAGATGAAATGGTCACAGAACTTGAGCTTGCTGTAGATTCGGGTCAGGATTTTAATGAAGCTCTTCAGAAGCTTTTGCAAAAAGAAATTAAGGCTCACAAACGTATTTTATTTGACGGCAACGGCTATGGAGAAGAATGGAAAGAAGAAGCTGCTCGTCGTGGCTTAGAAAATCTTAAAACGACTCCAGACGCAATTAAGGCATTTAATAATCCCGAAGTGGTGGCACTTTTTGAAAAGTATAAAGTCCTCTCTTCAAAAGAGTTATCAAGCCGTTATTCTATTGCCGAAGAAACCTACGGGCGCGTGATTACCATGGAAGCCGAGTGCGCCTTAACAATTGCTAAAACGATGATTTTGCCGGCTGGCATTTCTTACGCTGCTGAGCTTGCCGACTCATTAGAATCTCTTTTTGAATTTAAAAATGAGGGGTTGAAAAAAATAGTTAGCTCAACAGCAACGCTTGTGAATTCTTTAATTGAATCAATTGAAGACCTTGATCGTTCTGTATCTAGTGGGCAACCAGAAAAAATGCTCGCTTCGATGGATGAAGTGCGTCGCTTTGCCGATGAATTGGAAAGGGTTGTTCCAGACAACCAGTGGCCT
>DUVD01000294.1 GCA_012841225.1 Fibrobacter sp. | reverse complement strand
GCTCTTAATAAAACGCTTACAAAAAACAACGTCATTAAAATAAAAGCCGATTGGACTTTACAAGATAAGGAAATTAGCGCTTTATTAAAAAGCCTTGACCGAAGCGGTGTACCTGTTTATGCGGTGTACCTCCCGAATCGTTCCGAAGAGCCCATTATACTATCCGAAATTCTCACCTTAAATGCGATAATAGAAGCTCTTAATCTCAACGAATAAACTACTTTTATGCTATGAAAGTTGCCCTTTTGACTAATGAATTTCCACCAGAAATATATGGTGGCGCTGGTATACACATTCAGTTTTTAAGTCGTGAACTGCGACAGCTTTGTGAAATAGAAGCGCGCTGTTTTGGTTCTCAAGACGACGCCGGCGAAAACTGGCGAGCTATTGGGTTCTCAGAAAAAATAAAAGATTGCCCAGCCGATTCTCGCGTAAAAAAAATATTAAAACCTCTCGATATTAATCTGCAGTGGGCAGCGTCTTTAGAAAACATCGATGTAGTTCACTGCCATACTTGGTACAGCCATTTTGGCGGAGTTCTTTCTAGCAAGCTATTACAGAGTCCACTTATTTTAACCACACACTCTTTAGAGCCTCACCGGCCTTGGAAAGCAGAAGCGCTCGGCCAAGGTGGTTACGATATGAGTTGTTGGATTGAAAAAAGTGCATACGAAAGTGCCGACGGTGTTATTGCCGTAAGCCAAGGAATGAAGCGCGATGTGATGAATCTTTACGGTCTGCCAGAGGATCGCGTAGAAGTTATTTATAACGGTATTGATCCCGATTTTTATCAACCTACTTTTGATGAATCTGTTTTAGTGAAATGGGGCATAGACTCAAAAAAACCATTTGTTCTTTTTGTAGGTCGTATAACTAGGCAAAAAGGAATTTCGCAGTTAATTCAAGCAATTCCTCAAATTGCAGAAGAGGCTCAAATTGTGCTTTGTGCTGGAGCTCCAGACACAGAGGAACTTGCCTTAGAGTGTAAAACGATGATCGAAGAAATACAAAAAAAACGAGACGGGGTCATTTGGATTCAAGAAATGATGCCTCATTCTGAACTTCGTATTTTGTATTCTCATGCGACTGTCTTTGTAACCCCTTCCCTCTATGAGCCTTTTGGAATAATTAACTTAGAAGCGATGAGTTGTGGTACCCCTGTCGTGGGTAGTGCTGTTGGTGGTATCCCAGAAATCATCGTCGATGGCGAGACAGGATTTTTGGTCCCATTAAAGTCAAAGTCGTCCACAAATTTTGAACCGGCCCATCCATTTGATTTTCAGACGCAACTAGCAGAAAAGTTAAACACTATTATATTAAACCCAACTCTCGCCAAAAAAATGGGTGAAGTTAGCCGTCAAAGGGCGATTGATGTGTTTAGTTGGTCAAGCATTGCCAAGCAAACATTTGAGTTTTATCAAAAGACAATTGAGCGCTACAAAAAAGAAGGCAAACGCAAATAAGAGCATTGGTTCAAAGCCGTTTTTCATAATCACCGACGACGGGATTTAATTTAATGAAGTAAAATAGGCTTATCGCAAAGGAAAGGCGCAATTAAAAGTTGCCGTTTGAGAATAGCCAAAGGGTTTTTAAGAGGAGGAATGGATCGTTGCCATAAATTCGGCACGCGTCTTTTCACTCGTTTTAAATAATCCCAGCAACTGAGTGGTACACATCACCGATCCTTGCTTTTTTATGCCTCTAATAGTCATACAGCTATGCGTCGCTTCCAAAACCACAGCAACGCCCTTAGGATTTAATTCTCTTTGAATTAGCTCTGCAATTTGCCGGGTCATTCGCTCTTGTATTTGAGGTTGACGCGCGTAAAAATCGACTGTGCGTGCTAATTTTGAAATCCCGACAACTCGTTCTCTTGGAATGTATGCCACATGTGCTTTCCCCACGAAGGGTAAAAAATGATGTTCGCACATGCTCACAAAAGGGATGTCTTTTAAAAGAATCATTTCATCGTAAACTTCAGTAAATTGAGTGCCCAACAGGTCTTTCTCTACAGAAGGATCTGCAAGCCCAGAAAGCAATTCTTGGTACATTTTGGCGACGCGCCTAGGCGTTTCAAGAAGGCCCTCGCGTTGGGTGTTTTCGCCCATTCCTTCGAGCATCAGTCGAAAGCCATCTTCTATCTTTTTTAAATCCATGATTACTTCTCCAATGAATGCACCAGCACCCGCGAGTTACGCCGCGTATTGTAGTGCTTCCGTTTGGAGGGAGGCAAATCATCAATGGTTCCATCTTCAAAACCAAATTGATAAAACCAATCTAACGTTTGTGTGGTGAGCAAAAATATTTTTTTATAGCCACGAATTTGGGCCGCCGAAAGTAAATGACGTACTATGGCATCTCCAATGCCGGATTTCCGGTAGTTAGCGCCAACGCCGACAGCTGCTAGCTCGGCGGAATTGTCTTCAAAAGAATGTAGAGCGCCACAACCTAGTATGGCGTTATCTATCGCATAAACAACATAGTCGCTGAGTTTTTCGAGTATGTCTTCTTGAGTTCTTGGAATTAAATAGCCTTTTTCGATATAATCCTGCATAATTCTCAAAATATCAGCAATATCATCAATAACAGCAGGACGAATCGAAGAATATTGACTTGCATAGACCATGGTGCCATCACCACGACTAGAGAAGACCTCTTGTAGAACGCTGCCCTGAATTTCGCCACTAACTAAGTGCACGCGATTCGCTCCTGCTTGGCAAGCTTGAATAGCGTTATTTAAATAGTCTTTTTGAGCAAAGTTTAACGTATTTGGATTGAGGGTTAAAACCTCTTGTGCTTGATCGATGTCTAACGCGGAGATAACCCCACTATCAGTTACTTCTAAATAAGTTGTTTGTGAGCCGGTCTCAAGGCCATCCATCGAAATGCCATTTTCATTGCCAATAAAAAATAATTTGGCGACCTGTAAGTACTTACAGAGTTCTGTAGCTAGTTCGGTGCTTGATATATTGTAAGCATGACCCAATTTATTCCAACCAATAGGGGGGATGATGGGAATAAAATTCTCATCTAACAATCGATCGATAATATTCCTTTGAATCCGTTCAATTTTACCCGTCCGCATATAATCGACGCTATCGATAATGCCAAGACTTCTAGCCGATACCCAGTTGCCCTGAATGCCGTCGCAGCCGCCTGCGGTTAAATGACTCATAATTCGTTGTGCAACGCCGAGTGAAGCTTGTTCAATTAAAGGCAAGGCCTCTTCGCTCGTCAACCGGACGCCTTTGTTAAAGGTAAAGTCAATGTTCCAGGCTTTTAATTGGGCATCAATGCTGTTTCGAGTGCCTGGTACGATTAGAATCTTAATACCAGCTTTGTGTAAAAAAGAAATATCTCTTATCAAAACAGGAAATAGAGGGTGGTTCATCAAACTATCCTCTATCTTCAAAACGAATAATTGGCCTTTAAAACGGGTGATGTAGCTAAATACTTCCCG
>DUVD01000293.1 GCA_012841225.1 Fibrobacter sp. | reverse complement strand
TATTTCTATGTTCGAAATCGAATAACTTGGGAACGAGAAAAAGGACGTGGCGCAAAAAGCAACTGGAAAAATGCCGCAGAAGACATTTGGTTTTGCACCGTTTCTGATGACTACAAATTCAATGCAGATGCCGTTCGATTAAAGAGAAAGGTGATCGCCCCTTACCGTCATCTTAATGGACAACCCAAAGATTGGGATGAAGACGGTGATGAAAAATTTAGATTGACTGCTCCATCGAATTTATGGACAGATATTTCCGTCCCTTTTTGGTCGATGCCAGAAAACACTGCGCATCCCACTCAAAAGCCAGAGAAGCTAATCGCTAAATTAATTTTGGCAAGTTCCGATGAAAACGATTTTGTTTTCGATCCTTTTTTAGGGTCGGGCACGACTGCAGTAACTGCAAAAAAACTGTCTAGGCAGTTTTCAGGAATAGAAAAAGAAAAAGAGTACGCGCTAGTCGCTTTAAAGCGTTTAGAGATGGCAGAAAGAAATGCAGAGATTCAAGGATTTAAAGACGGCTGTTTTTGGGAGCGAAACACACGTCCTTTATAGCATAGAACTTACTTTATATTTCTTAACTCTTTCTTTTTTACTAAATTAAACGAATGCAAAAACACTTACTTATTTTATTAGCCGTTTCTTTATTTTTCATTTCCTGTGAAGTAGAAGAAGAAAAAAAAGAGCAGTCCTTTGCTCCCTTAAAAAAAATTGAAATACCAGATACGGTTATTGGGTTTTATGTTGGGGAATTGCCATGCGATGATTGCAAAAAGCTTCAGGTAAAAATCGATTTAGATTCCACAGGCAACGCTTCAGTTGAAGAAGTGTTTTTTCGTGATTCTATTTCCAAAGTGGAATCTGCAGCGACTTACAAAGATTCTTTAGACGTAGTCACCATTACTTTTACGAATAAAAATAAAAAATGGCAATTTAAAAGAAAAAATATCTTGTCTTTGATTTATTTAGACTTTTCGGGAGAGCCCTCTTATATGGATTCGGGACTTCCTTATCAACTGCTTAAAATTTTGAAAAGACCTGTTCAGTAAAGGAGTGCATTTTGATTTGGAAAACACTAATTGTTGACGATGAACCTTTAGCTCGTGTTCGCATGAAAAACTTGCTCTCTGAATACCCTGAAGACATTGAAATCATCGGCGAAGCGGGTACGGGTGAAGAGGCTATTGGTAAAATCAAATCGCTTTCTCCAGAGTTGATTTTTTTAGATATTCAAATGCCTGATTTAAATGGTTTTGAAGTATTAGAATCGCTTGATGAAGAAGACATCCCATTAATTGTTTTTACAACTGCTTTTGACGACTATGCTCTCCGTGCGTATGAAGAAAATACTATTGATTACTTGCTCAAACCAATTGAAGATGAACGCTTAAATTTAACCATAGAAAAGCTCCGCAAGCAGGCAAAACTTCAAATTTCAGCAGACAGTGCTTTGCTAGATTCCTTTTCATGGGAGAAGTTAAAACAACTAGTGGTTCCCGGAGATGATTTTCTTTCGCGCATTCAAGTTAGGATTGGGGATAGAACTATTTTAGTCAATGTCGATGAAATCATTCGTTTTCAAAGCGACGAAAAATACACTATGCTTTATACACAAACCAATCATTACTTGATAGACACGCCTTTAGTGGATCTTGAGGCTAAGCTTAACCCTCGTCAATTTGTTCGGGTCCATCGTGCTAACTTGGTGGCCATCGATTACATTGCCGAGATCCAACGCGCAGAAGCCGGCCGTTTATGTATTATTCTAAAGGATAAAGCAAAGACGCCTATTTCGGTCAGCCGAAACTTTGTGAAGCGTGTTCGCAGTCTTTAATTATTTAAATGATATTCTAAAAATATTCTATTTTTACGGCTTATGGAAAAACAAAAAAAAATCCCGCTTTTAAGAGTAAAACAGATTCTTCGTAGCTTTGCACGTGAAATCTTGATTCCCATCGCTCTTGCCTTACTCGTGATTCAGTATGTGATACAAGCATTCCAAATTCCGAGCGGCTCAATGGAAGACTCTTTGCTAACGGGAGACTTTTTATTAGGCCTAAAATTCACCTACGGCTCGCCGATTCCTTTTTCGGATAAAAAATTTCCAGGGCTCACCAGTCCAAAATTAGGAGACGTCGTGATTTTTAGGTACCCTGGAGAACCCAGATACCCAGACTATGATCGCAAGCGTTATTCTCATATAGCAAATGCCCTAATGCTCGGTAATTTTTATTGGGACCACCAGCCACTCGAGGGGAATCCACATATTGTACATTATCCTTTAGGGCCAAAAGACTTTATTAAACGTTGCGTAGCAGTGAGTGGTGACTCGATAGAAGTTCACGCTGGTCAGTTAACTCACAACGGTGAAGTCCAATTAAAGCCATCTGGAAAGGGAAAGTACACGGCACCTTATCGCTCTTTTTCACCTAGAGATGAATTGTCTTTAACAAAAGTGCCTAGTCCTGGCGATACCATTTTGCTCGACTCTTTGCCAATAGAGCAGTTGTGGTGGATCCGTTCTTTAATGATACAAGAAAACCCAAAAGATCGAATTGAGTTGCACTTAGCGCTCCTCGAAAATGGCAAGGCCCTACCGAACTATGAATTTGAAAATTTTAAAGTGCCTGTAGAAAACGATCGTAATTTGCTTTTGAACGCCCTTTTTGCCAGTCGTCGTGTGGTGCCTCAGCAACTGCGCTATGGAGACTCTGTTTCTGGACCAGTGCCTTTTGCTTTTTTTGAGCAACAAGCGTTAACCGGTTTTTTACCTAGAATAGATGAGTCGCTTCGTGTAAAAGGTTGGAAGCGCGTTGTCGATTATGAATATTTTGAAGGGTCCCAATTAAAGGATTTGGCTTTTAATGTGGCGGCGTTAAATGCCCTTTCCGATACATCCTCTGACTCGATCGCCTCAGAACAAAAGCATTATGAATTAAGTCGAATTATTAAAGTGAATGGAGACCCCGTTTATCGTTACGTCGTGCGTGACCCTGTTTACTTTATGATGGGCGATAATCGCGATAACTCTGCGGACAGCCGTTACTGGGGTTTTGTAAGTGAGCAAAATATTAAAGCAAAGGCCTTTGTAATTTACTTTTCATTTGAAAATCGCGATGGTAAGTTTAGCCTTACCAATCCATTTTCCTGGTGGCGTATCCCCTTTAATATTCGTTGGACTCGCGTTGGTAAAATCATACATATGATTGGATCGTAATGCCTTGGGTTAAGATTACATTAGCGGTTTTTTGGGTGTGCTTAGTGTCGTGCGCTACGCAAGTCGCTCCTTCAGGCGGCCCAGAAGATAAACTACCACCGCGAATAGCGGCGATCTCTCCGTCACCTAATGCAATTGATCAAGAGCTCTCCTTAAATGTAAAAGTATTTTTTGATGAATGGATCAGCCCAACCATTCCTAAAAATGCGGTGACTATTTCGCCTCCAATAGAAAAAAAGATGGAGTTCAAGGTAGATGGGCAAGAACTGTTAATTTCATCTAGATCGATTTTAGATTCCAATACGACCTATACTATTACTGTAGCGAGCGGCATTAAAGACCTGCGGGGCAATTCTATAGCGAAGCCTTTTCAACTCGCTTTTTCAACGGGTTCTCACATCGATTCCTTATCCATTTCTGGACGAGTCATGGTTTCGCCAGAGATGCTTAAAAATAAGCAATACCCAAGCATCGGGCTTTTTTTGATGGGCGAAGATCGCCTGTCTAAAAAATACTTGAACAAGTACAGGGATTCCACTATTGTGGGGCCAGATACCCTACCGCGTTTAACAAAAGAACCCCCACTATTCATCACCCAAGCGGATAGTAATGGCTGGTTTTTTCTTGGTGGTTTGCATGCAGGGCGCTACCGTGTCGTCGCTTTTGTCGATGCCAATGGAAACCGTCGCATCGAGCCTTCAGTTGAATGGGCTGGTTTATATGAGCGCGATATTGTTCTAGACGAGCAATTTAAAGACAGTGTTTGGATTGCTTTAGCTGATCAGGATACCACTCATTTAGAATTAGAATCTATTACTCAACTGGGCCAACGTTTGTTACAAGCTAATTTCACTCGACCCTTAAATTTAGAACCATATTTTTTTATAAAAGGCAATTGCTTTTTAACTAAAAATAAAAAAGATACTTTGTTTGCCGCTTCTTCTTACAAGGCGCCTCGGGTCAGTCATGTGCAGTTTTTCTTCGACTCTATTCCGAGTGTCGACTCTCTTTATGAATTTAAATGCTTGTATGGCAAAGATTCGCTTAACCGCCAACTTGATTCAATTAGAAATAATTTAGAAATCACATGGAAAGCCCAACCAGGTGATACATTAACACCCGTTGTTGCAGAAACTTATCCCTCTAATGGGGCTAAACTTATTTTTCCAGATGAAAAAATTGAGCTCGCTTTTAATAAGCCAGTATCGGGTGATACTCTAGACCAAGTCTTGAAACTCATTATCAATAGTGATACAAGTAATGTGGTATTAAATCGAAAAGACACCACTCGATTTGAAATTAAAAGCACTGCTCCCTGGCCCACTGATGGGCGCGTTGAGTTAGTTAAAATAAGTCAAGACACTGTAGTTAAGCCGGCTGATAGCACTGGGTATCGAGATACCGTGATTTCGCAGAAGTATAGCAGTTTAGTGAAATTTGAAACAGTCCCTAAATTTAAAATAGCCTCGCTCGAAGGGCTTATTCCTACTGATAAAATGCCTCCTCCAGTGGTCCGTTTGCGCTCTTTAGAGACAGGAAAGATCTTTAGGCGTCGTTTAGCACCTAAGGGAGCCTTCTTTATAGATAATCTCCTTGAAGGAAAGTACATTATGGACTACTATTATAATGATAAGAGCTATTGGCGGCCAGATGCGGGACTTTTGAACCCAGTTAAATTAGGTGCAGGTTGGCGTTCTCCGGCAGATACATTGATTCTTTCAAACGGCAAAAACACTCTCGACTCGCTATTGCGTGATTTGCCATCTTTACCATAAAACAGGATTACTATGAGCTTTAAAATTCCATCATTTGTAGCTGTCGATTTAGAAACGACGGGTTTAGAATATGATAAAGACGAAATTATTGAGATCGCCCTTGTCCTTTTTGAAAACAACAAGCCAGTAAAAACGCTTGATTATTTGGTAAAACCTCGTCAAGACTTGCGCTCTTTTATTGAAGTACTTACAGGTATAACAAAAGATGATTTACTGTCCGCAGCCGAATTTGTAGATGTCGCTGGCGAAGTACGCGCTTTTATTGGAGACCTGCCAATAGTAGCTCACAATGCGCAGTTTGACTTCAAGTTTCTAAAAAATGCATTTGGCAAAGTGGGAATTGATTTTGAAAATCACCCCGTTTACGATTCGCTCACTATTTCTAGGATTGCATTTCAAGACGTGCCCAATCATCGTTTAGAAACATTAGTTCGCCATTTGGGCATAGAACGCTCGGCCGCGCACCGCGCACTTCCAGATGCAGAAGCTTGTGGAAGTTTGTTTGTGCTCGCTCAAGAGGCCTTAGAGTCGCTGCCTGCTTTCGAAAAAAGTGCTCTTGCTTTTGTAGCTAAAGATTCTATTTGGAAAAATATTTTTAATGAACCAAATGCCTCGATTCTTGATTTTGAGCCAGGCTTAAAAACAGATAATACCGACGCGATCTTAGCTAACACCAATGAAAAATGGCCTAGAGTTGCCGATTATTTAGGCCCCGAGGGTACCTTATCTAAAACGTGGCCGCATTTTGTCTCGAGAGATAATCAGATGGATTACGCCTCGGCAGTCGAAAGGAACATGTACAAGGGTGGACTAAGTGTTTTGGAGGCCCCTACAGGCACAGGTAAAACCTTAGCGTATTTATTGTCGGCAAGTCTTAAAGCAGTCTCTGGAGAGCGCGTTGTAATCAGCACAGCAACTCGTGCTCTTCAAGAACAATTATTGCAACACGAACTCCCTAAAATAGAGCCTTTTTTTCAGGGTAAGTTAAAAGCAATGGTTCTTAAAGGCCGCCAAAATTATATTTGTTATCGTAAATTCAAGGACCATTTAGATGGCTTTGATGTTTTAGTCGCTCCAGAAGAAAAAGAATCTTTTATGGCTTTGATCCCTTGGGTTCAACGCTCTACAACGGGAGACATTAACGAAAACAGTGGCTTTAATCATTTGCGAAACAAGTCTTTGTGGAGCAAATTGTCAAGTGATGCAAGCTCGTGTTTAGGAGAATCGTGTTCTTTTTACAATCGATGCCCTGCATTAGAAGCCAAAAGAAAGGCTGCAAAATCAAATTTATTATTTGTTAATCACGCGCTCTTTTTATCAGACTTCTCTTTGGATTTTGCGATTTTGCCAACGTATGAACATATCGTTTTTGACGAAGCGCACCGCTTACCGTCTTTGAGTCATCAATCTTTTGGCCGCTCCGTTCGCTTTTTTGATCTGCGTCATATTTTTAAGACTTTAGTGCATTTGAAAGCAGAAGACAAGGGTTTAATAGCCAATATCGAAGCTGATTTTTTGAAATCAAAAGAAGAAAATGTCGAAGCATTAGAAGGGCTAACTAAGCTTCGAGAATCGATTACGGAGTCCGAAAAACTACTGCACCGGTTCTTTATGAAAATAGGGAAAAAACTTAGCAAGCAAAAGCTATCTGAAAAAACATTTAAGTATAAGCTGAGTCTTTTTGCTGAATTAGATTGCGACCCTAAACCCGTTTTAGAATCACTTTCCCTTGTTAAGTCCTTATTAACAAAAACCGTTTCGATGCTTCGAGATAAAAAGGCTCCAACGGGATTAACCCGAGATTTAGAAGGTTGGGGTTCAGACATCGAAAAAGTCCAATTTAATTTGGAATTTGTCACAGCTGGAAATAAAGAGGATTGGGTTTTTTATTTAGAAGAACCATTTAACCCACACACGCTTTGCATGAACGCCGTTCCCTTAAATACGGGTAGTTTTTGGGCAGAAAAATTTTATTCATGGATTAAATCGGCGACCTTCACCTCAGCAACCTTATCCGTACATGGGTCTTTGGATTATTTTGCAGAACGCATGGGAATGACCGCTTCTTTGCCACAAAACAAAAAACCGTTTTTTAGAGTTTACGGCCCCGAAGCTGGTTTTCTGTCTAAGCGCAAAATTGGAATTGCGAGCTTTTTGCCTAAGCCGAGTGCGCCAGAGTTTCAAAGTGAACTGGAGCTTCTGCTAGCCGAAACTTTGCCTGATATAGAAAAAAACGTATTGGTTCTTTTTACCAGTGTTTCGAGTATGCTTAAAGTGCAAAAGGTGTTAGTCCCACTTTTTGCTAAAAAGAGTAAATTACTCTTGTGCCAACACGCCGACGGCAGCGTGGATAGCCTTGTCGATATGTTCCGCAAAGAGAGAGGCGCTTGCCTTTTGGGATGCCAAACTATGTGGGAGGGCGTTGATCTTCCAGGTGATGCTCTTGAAGTTTTAATTATCCCTAGATTGCCGTTCCCTAACCCAGCAGATCCATTGATTTCAGCTCAAGCCGAACAAATTAAAGAACAGGGAGGCAATCCCTTCAAAAGTCTATTTGTTCCTGAGGCCTACATTGGATTAAGCCAAGGAATAGGTCGGCTAATACGTTCTGAACAAGATGCTGGTTCTATACTTTTACTTGATAATCGTTTAGTTTTAGAACCCTATGGTAAAACCTTTTTGCGTATTTGGAACAATGAACATCAAGTACTTCAGGATAAAGAAGGGTTTAAAAACGCCTTATAATTTAAGGCTCAACAAAACGCGTCGTTATTTTTAATTTTGCTTATTATTTAAGGCCATTTTTATGTTATCTATACCATTCTTTTTTGAAAATATGCCAAAGCCTCTATTGCGCGATGTGCACGCTAAAGCCTTTGGACGAAAAGGACTATTAAACAACACTTTGATTGTTAAAGAGTCCGTTCAATTTTTTAGTGATAAAAAACATTTTGAAAGTTTTAGCTCGACTTTAGAGTCGTGGCAAGTCAATTGCCTTTATCTTATTTACATAAGCGAGTCTCGCGGGTTAACTTATAACGAGTTACGTTTAACAGTCCCCGTCAATAAATCGCGAGAATTAAAAAAATTCTTATTAGATGCTTGTCGTGAGTATGTGATTTGGCAGGGCAAATCCGATAGCAATGTTTCTTTGTATAAAGGATTCGCCGATTTTGTAGAAATCTTTTGCGCTAAAGATATTAATGTCTTCACTTCTGATGAAGAAAACCTTGCTTCCATTCATTATGACCACCTGTTTGACTGGCATATTTGTAAAATTCTTGCTCTTGCCGCCCAGGGTCAGCTTAAAATAAATTTAACGGAAGGGCTTCATCGCCGTTCTTTTTTGCTCTGCGAAAACAGTATTTCTTTTGCAAAAGATTTATTCCCCAAAGCAGCGCATGACGAAATTCTTTTTATCTTGCATTTCTTATCTCAAAATGATTGGGTTGGCCGAGACAATACATTACTCAAGCCGACAGAAAAAGCATATCGATTTTTAAAGAAAAATGGTTTTCGTTTGCGCCAAGATCTTATTTCTTGGTGGATTGAAAATAGATTCCGTGGTAATGAAGAACACTTTAAGCGCCTGCTAGAAAGGCTAATCAGCCCCGTCGGGATTGTTGATGCAGCTTATTTGTTTTGGGTGCTAGACCCATCGAGTCGTATTTTAGAAAAAAATACTTCGCTAACCTGGGATTTTTTACCTAGGCCTCTTCGTGAACTTTGGTTGTTAGGATTTGTCGATTTTAAAGTCTCGAAAGATAAGATTCATGCCGTCTCTCTTACCAGTATCGGGCGCGAATGGCTTGGTGGTGTGGTGACGCCACTAGTCTCTGGTGAAATTTCTACTTTAGCTAACTTTGAAATGATCGTGGCGGCCAAAAATTCGCCTCGTCTTCTTTTCTTTATCGCTGTGCTCACCACATCAAAAAATGATGAACCGCATTTGAAATTCACTTTAGAAAAAGAAAGTTTTTTAGAGGGTTTAAAAGGTGGTTTTTCTGAAGAGGACGTAGAAGAATTTATTCGTTGGATTAAAGCCCCACAAAACATCATCGACTCTATCCGCGATTGGGCTTCGTGCTTTTTTGGTGCTAAGTTAATTACGGTTCGTTTACTAAAAATAGATAACAAAAAAATTCTAATGGAGCTTTTGCATTTTGCCCACTTTATGGAATTAGTAGAAGAGGCTATTCCAAATTACGGTTTTGTTATTAAATCGGAAAAAGAAGCAGAAGTACGCAAATTACTCGCCCATTATGGATTAATGCCTAGTGAAGACGAAAGTGCTACTCTTACGGAACCATTTAAAAATGCTTATTGGGAAAAAGAATTTGCCTTGCATTGGCCTGCAAATTTTGAACCCGACTATGAATTAAAAGAACCATTAGATAAAGAATCTTTTGTTTCTTCAATAGAGGCAACAAAATATGGTAGTGTCTATCGTAAGTTAGACTTAATGGATTTAATGAAGGTGATGCGTTACGCTAAGTCCACAAATACCATGCTCGCAGCACAAATTAAAGACCCAGAAGTGAAGAAGGCGGTAGTAGAAGAGATATTCTTTTTTGCACAAGCCTTGCACTTTTCAAAAAACCCTTATACGGCTAAAATTCAGATAAAAGATTCTGAAGACCTGATAGTATTAGATTTAAATCATATACAAGAGATTAAGTTGGTCTACCAAGGATTAGAACTTTAACTATTAATCTTTTATTTTATCGAGCACTTTATTAGGCCCAATAATAAAAAGCACATCGCTTTCTTGTAGAACGTAGTCGGCTAAATTCCCTAGCTTGGGTTCTGTTTTTAATGGGTCTCTAATAGCGATGACTTGAATGCCATACTTGTTGGTGAGAGAGAGCTCTTTAAGCGTTTTGCCAATAAACCTTTCCGGACAAACGAGCTCAATAATGGAAAAGCCTTCCATAAAGGGAAGGTAATCAAGCATATTGGGGCGGTTCATGCGTTCAGCAAGTGAAATAGCCATGTCTCGTTCTGGGTGGAATATGTCGGAGACGCCTAATTTTTCGAGAAGAGTCGTGTGAGCATAGCTTGAGCTTTTTGCAATGATGTACTTAACGCCTAACTCTTTTAAGTTTAAAACGGTGAGCAGAGAAGCTTCTAAATTTTTACTAATGCAAACAACAACGCTATCGACTTTAGTTAAAGGAAGTGTTGCCAATTGATTTTTTCGTGTGCTGTCGGCAACAACAGCCTGAGACACAGACGCATTAATATCTTGAATTTTTTCTGGGCTGGAATCGATGACTAGTACATCATGCCCCAAAGCCGTTAAATGCTTTGCTAAAAAGAAACCAGAGTTCCCGAGCCCAATAACCACAAATTGTTTAGAAGCCATAGCAATAATCCTTTGTTAATGGGTTTTAACCCACCATAATATCCTCTTCAGCAAACCACATTCCAGAGCTAGCATCGCGACGTGCTACAGCAGAAATTAAAAATAGCGGTCCCATTCTTCCAACAAACATAACAATACTAATTATAACGCGCCCTGAATCTGAAAGATCAGGAGTTAAACCTAAAGAAAGACCACAAGTGCTGTAGGCGCTTACTACTTCAAATAAAATCTTCATAAACAAGCCACTGCCTTCTCCAGAAATAGTCGCCATGGGGGCTTCTGTGTGCAATAAAAGCAGTGTTGCGCTAACTAAAACGACAATGGCAATCACAAAAATACGAACGGCACGTTCGACGGTCTCTTCTGGGATGGTGCGTCCTAGGACTTGTGTTTTTTCTCGTCCAAGTAAACGATTAAAACCAAGCAAAGCGATTACGGCGGTCGTCGTTGTTTTGATGCCTCCGCCACAACTACCTGGATTTGCACCAATGGTCATCATGATGATGATTAAAAACAAAGAGTTCAAAGAAAGAGTCGACATATCAATGGTGTTTAAGCCAGCTGTTCTTGATGAAATAGAAATAAAGAAAGTCGATAAAAGTTTATCTACAAAAGAGAGGTCATTTAATGTATTGGAGGATTCAGTAAACCAAAGGATTAGTCCGCCAGCGACAATCAAAATAAAAGTGCAAAAAGAGGCGATGCGTGTGTGCAAAGAAATTCGTTGCCATTGCCTTGTTTTGAAATTAAATAAGTGGCGTATTTCTGCAATAGCTAAAAAACCAAATCCTCCAGCAATGACTAAAACACAAGTGGTGATATTCACAGCTGAGTTGGTTTGAAAACGCATTAAAGAATCGGGGAATAAAGAAAAACCTACATTGCAAAAAGAGCTGACGGCATGAAACAAAGAAGAAAACAGCCGCTCATAAAGAGGGAGCTCTTTAAATTGGAAGAAAAAGACCCCAGCACCAAAAAACTGTAGTACTAAAGCAAAGGGAATAATGGACCTTAATATTTTACTAGCATCGACTTCATTATCAGTACTAAAGGTAGACAAGAATACGGATTGTTGGTTAAAGCCAGGCCTCATGCCGGCGAGCAAAATCAATGTGGTGGAAACAGTCATAATGCCAAGGCCACCGATTTCCATGAGGAGTAAAATAACCCAAAGGCCTTTGTGAGAAAAAGTGGCTCCAATGTTTAATACGGATAACCCTGTAACGCAAACAGAAGAGCATGCCGTAAAAAAAGCATCTAGTATTCTTATGGGTTCTAGTTGAGCAAATGGAAGAGCGAGTAAAGTCGTCCCAATTAAAATAAGAACAAGATAACCTAGAACAACAATTTGGATGGGATTCCAGTGTTTCTTTTTCTTCACATTTATTTTAGAGAATGGCATCTCTTGATAACGGGATAACAGCATGGCGAAGAATTTATAAAAAAAATAATATTCTGTCCTAATAAAGATTATAAGCTAAATTTATAAAGTGAGTAATTTACGTTCCATTTTAATGCCTTTTGCCATTATTCTTGGCATTTTGATTCCGCAAGCCCATGTTTTAGCTGTTTTAATACCTTATTTAATTGGCATCATGATGGTGCTGACTTTTGTATCACGGGTGCCGCGGCAGAAACACGGTGAAACATTCAAAATCGTTTTTAGATCCTTATGGATGAGTTTATTTTTAGGCCTGATTTTGTTTGCGGTTTATCGTTTTTTTAACTTACCTAAAGAATTTTTTATCGCTGGATTGATTATTATTTTAGCGCCTCCCGCCAATGCCGCCCCAGCCATGGCTAAAATTTTAGGTGGAAATTCTGTTTTAACGCTAAAGATTTTTATCGTTGGCCATGTAATCGCTTGTCTTTCAATCCCCTTGTTTTTTGGTTACTTTATCGAAAGTCAAGATGGTTTTTTTATAATGGCAAAACAGATTTTTATTTCTATTCAACCGATTATTACCATACCTTTGACAATTGCTTTTGGCCTCCGCATATTTTACCCAGAGATTGCTAGGCGTGTTGTTTCTTTTCAAAAGTACACCTTGTTTTTTTGGATGGTTTCCGTTTTTATAGTCTTAGCCAAAGCGAGTCACGATATTCGCGGTATCGGCTTTCAATCCTTGTGGCAAAGCGGTATGCTCCCTCTATTGGCAGGCTCTTCTTTAGTTCTTTGTCTTTTGCTTTTCTTTTCGGGTTGGTATGTTGCTAGAAAAGATCACCCCATTGAAGG
>DUVD01000292.1 GCA_012841225.1 Fibrobacter sp. | reverse complement strand
GTGTTTGTTTGTTCTATCATAAAGGACTTAATCCATGCTTTTTAGGTGAAGTAATCACTCGTTTAGTCATTAAGGAGCGCAAGCTTAACGCCACCTTATAACGGGTTTCTGAAGGCAAAATCACATCCGTGACAAAGCCTGAATCCGCTGCCAAATAAGGATTAGAGAACTTATCTCTGTAGTCTTCTACAAGTTCCTTAAACTTGGCTTGCGGGTCTGGTGCAGCAGCGATTTCTCTTTTATAGATAATCTTTGCAGCGCCTTCCGCCCCCATCACAGCAATCTCTGCCGAAGGCCAAGCAAAGACAACGTCGCCACCAAGGTCTTTAGACCCCATAGCGATATAAGCGCCTCCGTATGCCTTGCGCATAATCACTGTAACTAAGGGTACAGTACAAGTAGCATAAGCATAGAGTACTTTAGCTCCATGGCGAATAATGCCACCTCGTTCCTGTGCAAGCCCAGGCATAAAGCCGGGCACATCCATCAAGGTTACAATTGGAATATTAAATGAATCGCAGAATAAAATAAAGCTAGCGCATTTATCGGAAGCGTCGATATCTAAACATCCAGCCTTGACTGCTGGTTGGTTAGCTACGATGCCCACTACAAGACCTTCAATGCGAGCAAAACCGACAACCATATTTTTGGCAAAGTCTTTTTGCACTTCGAGCCATTCACCAGCATCGACAAGGCGCTCGATTACTTTATAAACATCAAGTGGCGTTTTGCCATCTTCTGGAACAATATCGTTCATGCCTTCATCTGGCTCAAGACGCATTTCTGCTGACAGCCGATGAGGGGGTTGTTCTTGATTATTGCTAGGTAGAAAATCGAGTAATTTTTGAATGATTTCGATGGCATGCGTATCGTTTTCGGCGACAAAGTGAATATTGCCCGAAACAGAAGCATGAGCCGCTGCCGTGGCAAATTGTTCTGGCTTTGCGTTTTCGCCTGTTGCCGCTTTAATCACTTCTGGACCGCAAATAAACATGTTGGAGTTTTCGCGAAGTTGAATGCAAAAGTCCATTAAGGCAGGGCTATAAGCAGCGCCACCAGCACAAGGACCAGCGATCAAAGCGATCTGAGGAACCACGCCCGAAGAGAGAACATTATTGCGAAATACCTGGCCATAGCCAGCGAGACTTTTTACGCCTTCTTGAATACGTGCTCCACCGGAGTCATTAATGCTAATGACAGGAGTACCTAATGTGCGAGCTTGAGCCATAGCCTCTGCCATTTTTTTGGCGTGCTTAGAACCAAGAGAACCACCACTGATCATAAAATCTTGACTGAGCACTGTTACTGGACGTCCATCAACATGCCCAATTCCGGTCACAACACCGTCTCCAGGAAGACTCTTGCCTTCAAAACCAAAACCGCGCACGTCGTGATTGACGTGCATCCCTACTTCTTGGAACGAGCCTTTATCAACGAGGTTTTCAATTCGTTCACGAGCAGTCATTAATCCTTTAGCATGACGAGCAGCAATTTTATCTTCTCCACAATTGCTGGTAAGCGCTTCTTGACGACGCGCGTTCAATTTGTCCAGTAATTCTTGCTTTATTGCCATATCCATCTTTCCTTGTTAAGAGATAATTCGAAAACAAAGATAAAATATGGCAAGCATTTGCGGGTAAGAAAAAGCATCGTAAAGTTCCAGTCACACTTATAAAGGGTCATAAATGATCTAAAATCGCTATTGAAGAAGGGTTCAAGAATATTATAGCAAAATTAATGCCTTGATCCAGGAAGAAAAGCATAAAAACCCTTATTTTAACATCTTCCCGGTTTGTAAAAAACGAAGGTGCATTTCAAAGGCGCGGTCTAAACAAACTGGAAGATGCCCTTTTCTAGTTTGCTTTATACTAAAATTCAAAAAATCCGTTAGCTCTGCGCGAAAATCGGGGTGAGCGCAATTAGAAATAATCAGTTTTGCCCGAGAAATTGGATCAAGTCCTCTTAAATCCGCTACGCCTTGTTCGGTCACAAATATCATAGTATCGTGATCGGTATGATCGCAATGGCTAACCAAAGGGACTATGGTGCTAACACAACCATTTTTTGCCAGAGATGGCGTCATAAAAAAGCCCAAATAACAATTTCTAGCGTAATCTGCAGCACCACCAATGCCGTTCATAATAGAAGACCCGCAAACGTGAGAGCTATTTACATTACCGAATAGGTCTATTTCTAAAGCGGTGTTCATTGAAATAACGCCCAAGCGGCGAATCAATTCAGGACTATTTGAAATTTCTTGTTGCCTTAAAACGAAATGATTTTTCCAATGCGAAATATTTTGATTCACCTGGCGTTGCGCTGCTTCAGAAAGCGTTAAGGCCGTGCCAGAGGCAAACCCGAGTTTACCTGATTCTAAAAGGGGTAAAACGGCTTCCTGAATAACTTCCGTATAAATATTAACCTTACCAAGGCGCGAGTCTAAGGCCATTTCGGTGAGAACAGCATTAGCAACATTACCCACACCACTTTGATAAGGCAAGCCTCTAGGCAAACGACCTTTTTGGTGTTCGACATGAATAAAATCCAAAATATGAGAGGCGATAGTTTTAGAAATTTCGTCGGGAGGCGAAAATGGGTTTACCTTATCATGTCGTTCCGTATAAACAATAGCTGCAATTTTTTCTGGTGGGATTTGAATAAAAACAGAACCAACGCGATCGTCTACTTTGCTAATTGGAATCGGCCTTGTGAATGGAGGCAAAGAAGGTATAAAGGTGTCGTGAAGGCCAATAAATTCTTCGCCATAAATAGTATTAATTTCGAGTATCACGCGGTCGGCACACTCGAGATAAGTTACCGAATTACCGCCCGAAGAAGATAGGTAGACTCTTCCTTCTGGAGTCACAGCAATGCATTCGATTAAAGCAAGTGTAGGACGCGGCAACGCACCAGAACGAACCATTGGTCCCATAGAACCCAAGTGTTGATCCATGTAGCGAATCACCCCTTTGTTAATACCTTCTCGAAGCGAAGAGTTGGATTGGTAAGGCATACGCATGTCGATCCCCCCAGCACGCGCTAAAACCCCATCGCAGTCATCACCTGCGGAAGCACCAGAAAAAATAGAGACCTTAAAATCTTCCCCTTTTTTGCGCAGTTCTAAAACACGCAAAGCAAGCGCCTCTGGCACCGCCTTAGGATAACCCGACAAGGTAAAACCAGAAATACCAATGTATTCTCCGTTCTTAATGAGACTCGCTGCTTCCTCGGCGGTCATTATCTTTGACGATAAGCTTTTCATAATGACTAAAGATAAAAATTTTTATTATTTTCGTTTTCGTGATTCACTTTCTGAAATATAATCTTATTGGCATTTTAAATACAGTAATTACTTTAATTACCGTTTGGATTTTACATCAAACTCTAAATTGGAATCTTGAGCTATCGAATTTTCTGGGTTTTGTTGTCGGTGGCCTTAACTCTTATTTGTGTAATCGCATTTGGAACTTTAAAAGCCAAAATACTAAGCGAAACGAAATCGCCCGCTTTTTAATCGTTTTTGGCCTCGCCTACTTTATTAATTTAATCGTCTTAAAGTCAGTTCTTTACGCACTCACTAATTGGCAAGCATTGTCGAACTTCACCTTGTGGATTTCACAATGGATGAAGCCCGGGTTCTTTGCCCACATTATCGCGAACGTCGTATACATACTAATTAGTTTTCTTTTGTACAAAAACTGGGTATTTAAGAAGCAAAAAACCTCTTAAGTCCCTAAGTATTCCACCATAAAAAGAAGAGTGGCATCTGGCGGGATCGGACCGCCCCCACGACTACCATAACCAAGCCCTGGTGGCACTAATAAAATGCGTTTCTCGCCTGGAAGCATCCCTTCGACACCCAAGTCCCAAGCCCGAATCACGCGGCCCGAACCAAGAGGAAACTCAAAAATCTGAGACCTGTCTTTAGAGCTATCGAATTTAGTGCCGTCCATAAGCCAACCTGTGTAATGCACGCGTGAAGTTTCCCCAGCTTGAGCGGGTTCACCTTCGCCTTCTTTCAGTACGACATAACGAAGCCCTTCAACCCCATCTTTAAATGCTAATGAAGAAGTATCAGGAAAAAAGTCCATCGTTTCGGCAATCAGATCATCGGTCTCTACCGACAGCAAGTCCACTCGAAAAATAAGCGATGAATTCGCAGGGATTTTTGCCAAAGGAGTAGGACCGTAGCCCATGGAAGGCGCTACTTTTAACCAGCGCACAGTACCTTCCGGCACTTGATTTAAGCCTCTTTCCCAACCTTTAATTAACTTACCACTGCCTAAAACAACTTGAAATGGTTTCCCTAAATCTTTAGAACTTCCAAATTTAAACCCTTTAGAAAGCCAGCCCGTGTAATGCAGTTGAAGTACTTTACCAGCAGCACTTATAGCGCCTTTGCCAACGACTTCGTCAAAATACAAAACGCCCGGAGCAAGTTCTTTCCATTTAATTTCTTTTTTAGGAAACTCATCTGGTGGAAGAGGTCGCTCTGCATGCATCAACTCGACTTCAAAAAACAAATCCGACTTAGCTGGAATGGGGCCTATAGCCCTGTCTCCGTATGCCAGTTCATAAGGTAAAGCAATGCGACGAATTTCACCGAGCTTCATCCCGACGATCCCACGATCCCAACCAGCAATAACTTGACCGGCACCCAAAGTAAACTCAAGAGGCTCCTCACGTGTGTAAGAATCATCGATAAGAGTGCTATCGGTAAGCCACCCTTTAAAATGCACCTGTATGAGTTGTCCCGACTTTACGGGTTCACCACTACCTTCTTTAATCGTTGACACATCGTAGGAAATGGCCCACGCACTTAAAGAAAACACTAAGACAAACAAAAAAATCACTTTCGGCATAAAATCTCCTGCCTAACAAAGTAGAAAATACTAGTTTATTAGGCACACTACTTAGGATGAATGGTTATGGATCTTTCTGTTGTTTTTATTGTTATCATTATTATCATACTATCAATCATTCTCGCCGCCATCGGTGCTTATGTTGTTATTCACAGTGCCGATGAAAAAGAAAAAGTTCTTCCTCAGATCGATGTGTCAGGGCAATACGCTGTGCTCGTTAGGCCAGCTAAAGAATCTTTAATAAAAGTAAAACCCTCCACCACTGAAATTCAAGAATGGTTGTCAACCCAGTCTCTTTCCGACGAAGAGCGCTCGTCACTGCTTTCCCAATGGGAATCCTCTCTTGAAGAAACAATTCAAACCATCGACGAGGGTGATGCCAATGGCACAGTGACCTATCGCATTGAGTTCGGGTCTAGGAGCGGCAAGTTTTGTACTTTTATGAACGAAGAAAATTACATTACTCGTGAGCAAATTCGAAATCATGCCGAGATTCTGCCGCCTTATGTTTTAGGTTGTGACTGCAAACTCATTCCTAAATTTCCTTGGGAAAACCCAGGAAAGTCCGGCTGGAAGCCCGTGATCCCCGAAAACGGCAAATACCGAGTACCTGATTGGAGAAACATTGCGTAACTTACTTGCCTTTACCGTTCTTGCTAGCTCCGCTCTTTTATGGGCTGCGGGCTCTGCTATCATCACCTTAGAAATGCCTATTGGCGCAAGGCAACTAGGCATGGGTGAAGTTGGATCCGCCATCGCGGATGATGCCACCGCCCTTTATTATAACCCCGCAGGCCTAGCCTTTGGGCCACTCGCCGATGAATGGCGCGTGTCTTATCCTGAAGGCACAAATAAAAATCCTTTTTTCACTTCAATTGCCGCACGCACACGTCCTGGCTTTTTTGCCAAAAGCGAGCTCTGGGCCGGTACTAACAATGGCATTATGCGCTTCGATGGAGAGCGGTGGCTCGATTTTCATTCTGTGATACTCGAAGGAAATATGAAAATTCGCGACGCCGTCCGAGTTTTTGTAGGTACTGAACGTGGCTTAGATGAATACACTCGTCAAGTCAAAAAATACAACAACATTAAAAACGCCGCCGACGAAGCTCACATAGTGGAGGTTCGCATTCCATGGAATCTCTTGGTTCGCGATACCGTCACTGCACTCCTTTACGAAACACGCACCGAAAAACTTTGGGTAGGCACCCCACGCGGCCTATTTCGTTTTGATGGCAAAGGTTGGAAAACTTTCGACTCCGAATTTGGACCGAGGCATATTACAGCACTCACCAACCAAGGTGCTACACTCTGGGTTGGCACAGACGACGGTTTATTCTCTTACCGCAACGGCACTATCGAGCAAAAAGGAAAAGTGCTACCTAGTCAATATATCGAGTCATTGGTTTGGTCAGAAATGAGAAAAGAACTTTTCGTTTCTGTTCGTGACGCCGGCATCGCCAGGCTTGTTCCCAAAAAAAATGATAGTGAAAAAGACCGATGGAGCTTGTTCACTCAAGAAGACGGCATTATAGATTTACAACCAAAAGCCCT
>DUVD01000291.1 GCA_012841225.1 Fibrobacter sp. | reverse complement strand
ATCGAATTCTTGAATTTGTGGCGAACAAAGAAAAGTTGAAGACGACTCAAGCGATGGTTGATGCGCGCTTGAACGAACTCGCTCGCTCTTATCAAGTTGATTTTGAATCTTTAAAAGCTCATTTCCGTCAGACTGGTCGTATTGTTAGTTTGCGGGAAGAACTTCGTTTTGAAGCTGCTGCCGATTTCCTCGTCGGAATTCGTCCAGTTGCAGAAGAGCCTTCCAAATAGAGAGGTCTGCTTGTGATTATCCCTACAGTGATCGAAAATACTAGCCGTGGTGAACGCGCTTATGATATTTATTCTCGGCTATTGAAAGAGCGGATTATTTTCTTGGGCACTCCCATCAACGATGAAGTAGCTAATAATGTAATGGCGCAATTGATTTTTTTGGAATACGAAAATCCAGAAAAAGACATCACTCTTTATATCAATAGCCCTGGTGGTTACGTTTCTGCTGGCCTTGCTATTTATGATACGATGCAGCACATTCGTCCAAATATCGCCACTATTTGTATTGGTAACAGTATTTCGATGGCTGCGGTTTTGTTGTCGGCGGGCACAAAAGGAAAGCGCTATGCGCTACCTCATTCTCGCATTATGCTTCATCAGCCATCGGGCGCGGCAACAGGGCAATCAACAGATATTCAAATCCACGCCAAAGAAATTATTCGCACTCGTGAAACACTTTCCGAAATCATTGCTCGTCATACAGGGCGTGAATTAAGCGAAGTGCGTCAAAAAACAGACCGAGATTTTTATATGAGCCCCGAAGAGGCTCTAAACTTTGGGTTAATCGACGAAATATTTCACCCTCGCCAAGAAGAACCTATTAAATAATGAATAAGAACGGCAAAAATCATCCTCGTGTGGCTTGTAGCTTCTGCAGTAAGCCTGCAGAGCAAGTTACCAAATTAATTACTGGTGCTGGTGTTCATATTTGTAATGAATGTGTGACCATGTGTTATAATATTCTTGAGGAAGAATTTGCTCGTGAAAAGAAAACTGTTTCTACTGAGCAAAACAAGCCTCTAGCAAAACCTGCAGAAATTAAAGCTCATCTCGATGAGTTTGTGATAGGCCAAGATCAGGCCAAAGTGGCTTTATCCGTTGCCGTCTACAATCATTATAAGCGCTTGCGTTATGCTACAAAAGACAAAAACGAACTCGAAGTCGAAAAGTCAAACATGCTTTTGGTAGGGCCTACGGGATCTGGGAAAACTCTCCTTGCCCAAACTCTAGCACGATTTTTAGATGTTCCTTTTACTATTGCAGACGCGACTGTTTTAACCGAAGCGGGTTATGTTGGCGAAGATGTTGAAAATATAATAGTTCGCTTATTACAGGCCGCCGATTACAATGTGGAACGTGCAGAACGCGGTATTATTTTTATTGATGAGATAGATAAAATTGCGCGTAAGACGGGAAACCCTTCTATTACTAGAGACGTCTCTGGTGAAGGTGTTCAGCAAGGTTTATTAAAAATCCTTGAAGGTACTGTTGCTGCTGTTCCTCCTAAAGGGGGCCGTAAGCATCCTGAGCAGGCTTTGGTTCACGTTAATACACGTAACATTTTGTTTATTTGTGGTGGCGCTTTTGAAACGCTCGATAAAATTATCGCTCAGCGTGTAAATCAGGGCGGTATGGGTTTTGGTGTCCATATTAAAACCAATAAAGAAAATACTTTAGGTAAATTATTTAAGCAATTAGAACCAGATGATTTGATTCATTTTGGTTTAATCCCCGAGTTGGTCGGTCGATTGCCTGTCGCTGTGGCCTTAGAAGAGCTAGACGAAGAAACAATGCTTAATATTTTAACTCAACCTAAGAATGCATTAATCAAGCAATTCAAAAAATTATTTGAATTAGATGAAATTCAATTAGAATTTACGAAAGACGCTTTACTAGAAATCGTGCGTGAGGCTATGGCTCGCAAAATAGGTGCTCGCGGACTACGATCTGTGTTGGAAAAAACCCTTCAGAAATCGATGTATGAACTTCCGGGTTCAACAGTTAAAAGCTTGAAGGTGACTGCCAATATGGTTCGGACAAGCATTGAGTCAGACTTAGCAAAATCTTCTGCTAAAAATAAGTGCACTCCAGCTGATAAAAAAAAAGTCGCGTAAAGACTTCTTATAATCTCAAAAAACAGGATGGAGAATAATTTGACGTCCAATAATCCCCTTGTCATTGACTTTACAAAAAGAATGCCCCTTTTGCCTTTGAGAGACACGCTCTTGTTTCCGTCAACAGCGATGCGCATCCTTGTAGGTCGAGATATTTCGGTACAGGCTCTTGATGCCGCGCATAAAAATAAAGACATTGTTTTACTCTCACTCCAAAAAGATGTAGCGCAAGAAGATATTTCAACAACTGATCTTTTTCCTATTGGCGTTGTCGCTCGCATTCAAAACGTAACTCCTGTTCCCAACGGTTATTTTAAGGTTTTGTT
>DUVD01000045.1 GCA_012841225.1 Fibrobacter sp. | reverse complement strand
TACTCTAGCGTGAGCCCTGTTAAAAAAGATCTTAAGAAAAACGACCCAAATTCTCAAGCGAAATTAAGAGAGATGCTTGATCAATTAGAGAAACACATAGAGCTTGGCTCTCCAGCAAAATCTCGTGATACTTTAGAAACAATTTCTAAAATACAATACAACGAAGAACAAACGTTATTATTGCAAGATATTTCCGATTATTTAAATAATTTTGATTTTAATTTAGCCTTAAATAAAGTTAAAGAATTGCGGAAAACAATCAAACAATAAACTTTTAAAGCATAAAATAAATCAAAGAAAATGCTAAAAGAAACAAAACAACAAGAACGCCAATCGCCTTAAGAGACTTTTTTTTAGGCGGGCATCCAAATTCATTAGCGATAATCTCCTCGTAATCTGGCAAAAGCCAGTCGGCAGAAGCCGAATCTGACCAACCTGTTTGCTCGTCAGAACCACACATAGGGCAAGAGATTGCTGTTTCTTTGATGGGTGCCGCACAATGTGGGCAAGTTCTACCTGTCATTATTCCACCGACGTGAATTTTTAATACTTAAAAGAGCACCTATCTCCACTAAAAAAATACCGAGCAGCCCTGCTAAGTAAGCAGACCCCGTCACATTAAGAATATGAACATCAAAAAAACGTCTTAAAAAAACGTCTGCAATTCCATACAGCATGAATATCACCCCGGATAATCGAATTAAAGAGAGCATGGGTTGAAAATACTTTTTTTTAAACAAAAAAACACCTGTTTTAAGATAAACAGGTGTTTTTAAATTAAATAAAATATTATGCGCGATTAGCAGAACCAAGAACGTTTATATTCTTGGCTTTGTAGAGTTCTTTTAGTGACTCGCGAGCAGGGCCCAAGTACTTACGTGGGTCAAATTCTGCAGGTTGTTTTGCAAAAACTTCGCGAATGGCGGCAGTCATAGCTAAACGACCATCGGAATCAATGTTGATTTTGCAAACGGCAGAAGCCGCTGCCTTACGCAGTTGCTCTTCTGGAATACCAACTGCATCTTTAATGGCGCCACCGTATTTATTAATAGTATTGACTTTGTCTTGTGGAACAGAAGAAGAACCATGCAACACGATAGGAAAGCCTGGGAGTTTTTCTTCAATTTTTTCTAAAATATCAAAAGCAAGTGGAGGTGGAACTAAAACGCCATCAGCATTGCGAGTGCATTGCTCTGGGGTAAATTTGTTTGCCCCGTGGCTTGTGCCGATAGAAATAGCGAGAGAGTCGCAACCCGAACGAGTGACGAATTCGATCACTTCTTCTGGCTTAGTAAAATGAGAGTGCTCAGAAGAGACGTCGTCTTCGGTGCCAGCGAGAACACCGAGCTCTGCTTCCACGGAAACGTCAAACTGATGAGCGTAATCGACCACTTTTTTGGTTAAAGCGATGTTTTCTTCAAAAGAATGATGAGAAGCATCGATCATGACGGAAGAAAATCCCATGTCAACACAAGACTTGCAAAGCTCAAATGTATCGCCATGGTCCAAGTGGAGCGCGATTGGAATATTTAGGCCTAATTCTTTAGCATATTCAACAGCACCTTGTGCCATGTAACGTAATAAAGTTTGATTGGCATACTTGCGAGCGCCACCAGAAACCTGAAGAATAACTGGAGATTTCGTTTCCACACAAGCTTGGATGATCGCTTGCATTTGCTCCATGTTATTGAAATTATAAGCTGGAACAGCGTATTTGTTTTTAATCGCATCAGCAAACATTGCTTTCGTGTTAACAAGACCAAGGTCCTTGTAGGAAATAGCCATTATGTACCTCTTAAAAAATGAGTGAAAATACAGGTATGAATTTAGAAAAAATATAATCTAATTGGGATCTTTATGTCTTTTTTTTAGAGTTATTTAGTCTAGAAATAGCGTCGAGGAGCTCCGATCTTAGGTTTTGTAGCGCTTGGAGGTTTGGTTTTCTTGTTTCTGGCGTGACTACTTTTGATGAATCTAGGGCAGATTGTGTTTTTTCTTTTAGTTTTGAGGCTGTTTTTTTCCCAATAAAAGATATAGTTTCTGCTTTACCTCTTGTTTCTAGCTCGGCCTTGAGTGCCAAAATAAAATCGATATCTTGCTTTCGGTACATTCGCTTTTTTGCTCTTCCTTTAGGAATTTGCAAGCAGGGGATGACCTCTTCCCAATAACGCAAAGTGTGTGCAGGCACTCCGGTTAACTGAACCACCTCAGGAGATGACCAATATATTTTTTCTGGAGTAAATTGACCGTAATTCATATTATAAACTTGTAAGTGGTTGATTAATATAAAGATACATTAAATCGGGGAGAATATATAAGCGAAGTGCATTTAGCTTTTT
This sequence comes from Fibrobacter sp., assembly GCA_012841225.1. Classification (GTDB taxonomy): domain Bacteria; phylum Fibrobacterota; class Fibrobacteria; order Fibrobacterales; family Fibrobacteraceae; genus Fibro-01. The sequence goes on along the minus strand of DUVD01000045.1, from coordinate 2,588 downwards.
TATCTTATCAATTGTTAAACTTTTTTTTAGTCATAAGGAATAGGGCTTTTTAAGTTATTTTAAATATATGAAAAAAAGTCTGATTTCTGTTGCTTTTTTTGTTCTAAGCGTCGCTACTGCTTGGGGGCAAGGAAACATCACTTACACTCTCCAAAAGGCAGCCAATCCAAATGCAGATCAAGTAGATGCCTATGCTAAAATTCAGTTAGCAATGGATTCAGCGCTCTTTTTATACAATAAACACACGACTCTTTCCAAAAAAATCACCGTTTATTACGATACAGGCGTTTCTACTGCACAGGCTAATTTCGATGGAGTCATCAGTTTTGGCCCTAGTCGCTCGTATATGATGGTTATTACTGCAATGCACGAAATGGGGCATGTTTTTGGAGTAGGTACCACATCACAATATGTAAATACAATGGTAAACGGCGTTTTTACTGGGCCACAAGCAACGGCGAAAATAAAAGAGATTTCTGGAGATCCTACTGCAGTAATTCATGGCGATAACACTCATTTTTGGCCTTACGGCTTAAATTACGTAAGTGAAGTGAGCTCCGAGCAAGATTTGATTCGGCATTGTCTTATTGTCGATGCTATATATAAAGACCTGTTTCGAGAAGAGGTTTATTTTGCAGGTACCATTAATGCAAGTGATGGACGGTGCATTACTCGAATAGATAATAGTCTTAGTTTAGGAGATTGTGAGGGGCCTAAAGCACAAGCAAAAATAATCCAATTAGGCGAAAAAGTACCCTACACTTACCGTTTAGAATTTGGCGACTTAGTTATAGACATTCCAAATGAAAAGACTACCCCAAATGTGGAAGTTGGTTTGTATAGTTGGAATGGAAAAAACCACCAACGCTTTATCTTAGAAAGCAATCAAGATGGACTTGTTCGCATTAAAATGGTTCATAGTGGTTTGTTTTTAGAAGCTTCAACCGACCGCCTATATCAAATGACTGGCAATGAAATGCAAGCTTCTCAATGGTGGCAATTGAAAGCCATGGGCTCTCAACAAATATTAATAAATACCACCCTTAATCTTAAAGGGAAGTCTCGTTTAGTTGACTTAAAGGGTAGGGTTGTTCATCCCCAAGAGGCATCGACTTACCAGAAAACGATACCTGTGAAATAGTCTTGCAAAACGACATAACCCCTTTCATTTGAATGACTTATGGCATTATGCTAGTAAAGCTCAGGGTATAAAAAAAACGACTTTTTGCGAAAGTCGTTTTTTATAATTAGAAGTAATTATTCGCCAAAAGCAGCGTCAGCAGCCTCATCGACTTTTACTGTAGGTTCTGCTGGTGCAGAGGAAACCTCTTCTACTGGGGCAGCAACAATTTCTACTTCATCAGAAATTTCTTTAATGCTCAGCTTGTCCTCTTTGAATTTATACATAGCAATGGTTGTAGGTTTCTTTGTCAATTGAAGATACCCAAGACGAGCTTGCTCGTTGATGAATCGGGCTTCGTGAGCCATCATAACAACAGCTCTGAAAACAGACCCGCCGCATTTATCACTCGCGTAGATATCATCTAGATAGACTCTTTGATCGGACATAGGGATTACCTCTAGAGAAAAGTTTTAGAGGAGGGAGAGGGATTCGAACCCTCGTTACAATTAAGTAAACACGCTTTCCAAGCGGGCGCCTTAAACCACTCGGCCATCCCTCCAATAGGATGTGGCGCCATTATAGAAATAAATGACCGTTTAAACAAGGGAAAATATGTATTTTAATCATAAATTCTCAAGAACACTGTTCATTAAAGGCTCAATTGTCGATGGGGAAAAATCAAAACGGATGCCCGCACGTTCAAAAAGAGTGGGTAGGGGAGCGCTTCCACCTAAAGATTCGGATTCAAAGAGCATGTCCAAGGCTTTTTTAGGGTCTTTTTTGTAATTGGCCCAAACTTGTAATGCCCCTAGTTGAGCAATACCATATTCAATGTAATAGAATGGGCACTCAAATAGATGTAGCTGTTTTTGCCATAAATGAGCTTTAGCGTCTTCTAATCCGGAGTAATCTATACCTGTATCATAACGATCCATAATTGAAAGCCATATATCCTTTCTATCGAGTGCGTTATGATTTGGCCTTGAATAGAGCTCATGTTGGAAACTATCAATACTAGCCACCCAAGGAAATAGAGTCACGACATCTTCTAGTTGGTTAGAAATGCTTCTATTGGCATCTTCTTTAGCTGGATAAAAGGCACTAAGATCGGACATGCCGATTAGTTCCATGCTCATGCTTGCGACTTCGGCAAATTCTGATGGGATATCTCGATAAGGAAAAATTGGTTGGTTGGCCATTGCGAAATGATGGAAAGAATGCCCGCCTTCGTGAAGTAAAGTGTACATATCTCGATCAGTACCAGCGGCATTCATAAAAATAAAGGGCACTCGACTTTCATCAAAACCGATTTGGTAACCACCAGGAGCCTTGCCTAAACGGCTATCTGGGTCTATTAAGCGATGATCGAGCATGGTCTGAAACCATTTTGCAGTTTTAGGATGTAGTTTTTTAAAGAGCGAGTTACATTTTTCTATGAGATCCGCTCCGTCTTTAAATGGTTTTA
>DUVD01000044.1 GCA_012841225.1 Fibrobacter sp. | reverse complement strand
TTTTCACAGACAAGACTGGGGAGATTTTAAAAAGAACACCACCATCGAAGGAAATCTATTTACGGTGGCGGGCAAAAGATACGAAGAAGGTTTTGGCACTCATGCCGCCTCCACCACAATTTTCTTACTCGATAAAGCCTACACCAAATTCACTTCGCTTATCGGTTTAGATGATGAAAGCCTCTGCAGCGATGGTGTTCAAATTCAAGTCGAAGGTGATGATAGGCTTTTATACAAAAGCCCAACCGTCACTTCTCAAAACTTAATTTCTATAGAAGTCCCTCTCACAGGGGTTAAAAAACTCACATTAAAAACACTACCGCTCGCCACCAACAATTGCGACCACGTCAACTTCATTTACCCCACTCTTCACTAGAATCAGCCGGAGGATCCATGTTATTATCAGTGATTGTCCCTTTATACAACGAAGAAGAAATAGTCGAAAAAACTTTTTTGACTTTAAAAGAAGAATTAAAAGACATAGAACATGAACTAGTCTTTGTAAACGACGGTTCTAAAGACAAAACACGTGAAATTCTCGAAAAACTGTTAGCCGATGCTCCTAACTATCAATTGATTAACTTCAGTCGAAACTTTGGTCACCAAGCAGCCTTTAGCGCCGGGTTACAACACGCTAAAGGCGATGCTGTTGTTATTATCGATGGCGACCTCCAAGACCCTCCAAGCCTTATTCATGAAATGCTCGAAAAATGGAAGGAAGGCTATCACGTTGTTTACGCTCAACGGCAAAAACGTCGCGGCGAATCTCTTTTCAAACGCTTTTCTGCCTTTTGTTTTTATCGCATCATTCACTCCCTCACCAATATTGAAATTCCACCAGACACTGGTGACTTTCGCTTAATGGATCGCGTGGTAGTAGAGCAACTAAACAACTTGCCAGAACGCAGTCGTTTTTTAAGAGGCCTAGTTTGTTGGGTTGGTTTTAAAAAAATAGGCATCCTTTACGACCGCGCCGAAAGAACCGCTGGCACGTCAAAATACCCTCTTAGAAAAATGATCCGCTTAGCCATAGACGGGATCACCAGCTTTAGTACAACGCCTTTAAAATTGAGTTTTATGGTCGGATTACTTAGTACTGTCATTGCTCTTGGCGTTTTCATCTGGAGTTTTTTAGAGAAGTTCTTCTCTCCAGAAACCACCGTACCGGGGTGGACTTCTTTAATGGCAGCTATCGTATTTTTTGGTGGCATTCAATTGATTTCTATAGGCATTCTCGGAGAATACATTGGGCGTATTTACGATGAAGTAAAACAAAGGCCTCTCTACATTGAAGATAAAAAATGAAACATCGATTATTTGTAATTAGCGCAGCAAGCGGAGCCGGTAAAACAACCTTAAAAAACTTGGTCATCCAAGGGTTTCCAGACATTTGCTACTCTATTTCAGCAACGACTAGGTCCCCGCGAGAAGGCGAAATCGACGGGGTGCATTATTTTTTTAAAACCAAAGAAGAGTTTAAGAAGATGATCGCTGAAGAAGCGCTTGTCGAGTGGAATGAAGTCCATGGCAATTATTACGGCACGCCCAAAAAATTTGTAGAAGAAAAACTAGCCGATGGCAAGCGCGTTCTTTTTGATTTAGATGTTTTTGGTAAAGTAAACTTTGATAAGGTTTACCCCGAAGCTACGGGAATTCTTATTTTACCTCCTTCGATTGAAGAGCTTAAAAAAAGACTCTGTGAAAGGGCCTCCGATACAGAGGAGGTCATACAGCTCCGGTTAGCTAACGCCAATAAAGAAATGGATTTTGCTCACCAATTTGGAAAGTACGAGTACACCATCATCAACGATGATTTAGAAAAAGCAGCTCAGGAATTAAGAGAAATCCTTAAGGATCCACATCTATCTTAATTTCTGTTCCTGGCGGGAGCTCTAACGACTTCAAGTCCGAAATCAATGGATTTAGCGACTTTCGAAATGCAGAAACACTACTCGCTTTAAGCAAAAAGCGGGCCCAAAATATTTTTTTCACCATGGGAATAAAACCCTCTACAGGACCGAGCATTTGAATGTTTTCATGTGGTGCTATTACCGCCTCTATTTTTTCTACTGCTTTTTTTAATAGGACTTGATTTTTGCCACCTACTTCAATCGAAAGCAGCTTGCAGAATGGCGGGTAAAAGGCTTCACGACGATGGTCTATTTCCATTTTTATAAAGCCCTCGTAATCATGCGTTAATGCAAAGCGCATGATCGGGTCGGTAACATTCATCGTTTGAATTAAGACTTGCCCACCGTCTCGGTTCCTACCAGCACGCCCCGCTGTTTGGCTCAAAAGCTGAAATAATCGCTCACTCATCCTAAAGTCTGGAATCCCAGCGCCCATATCAGCACCCACAATACCCACCAATTGAACCCCGGGGAAATCGTGCCCTTTTGCCACCATTTGTGTTCCCAAAAGAACGTTGTACTCCCGATCTCGAAAAGACGATAAAATGGAATCAGCAGCGCCTACATTTTGAGTAGTATCTCGATCCATTCGAACCACTTTAGCTTGGGGAATCCATGAGCAAATCTCTTCTTCTAATTTTTCAATAGCACCGCCTTGAAATTCAAAAGTAGGAGACCCGCATTCAAAACAAGGCGCATCAATTGGGTATAAACTCCCGCAATAATGACAGAGCAAGCCACGGTGCTGGCGATGATACACTAAAGGAATATGGCAGTTTTTGCAATATAAAGTAGCGCTGCAATCACCACAAATCCTTACTTTAGAATACCCGCGACGGTTCATTAAAACGATCGCCTGGTTTCCCTCATCAATGCAAGCCGTCAGTGCCTCCCTCAAGGAAGCAGACAAAAGAATACCCGATTGTTGTAGTGAGGCTTCCTTTTTCATGTCGATTAAACGCACTTTAGGAAGTTCACTTTGGGTGGCTCGCTTTAGCAACTGAAAATAAGAAAGCTTGCCTTGACGAGCATAACTAAATGCCTCTACCGAAGGCGTGGCACTTCCCAAAAGCACCAGTGCGCTATGCTTATGTGCTATATGAAAAGCGAGTTCCCGGCAGTGGTAGCGGGGAGCTGGATCTTGTTGTTTGTAAGAAGAGTCATGTTCTTCGTCAAGAATCACCAGGTCAAAAGGGAATGGCGAAAGGATAGCGCTTCGCGTCCCAATGACCACACGGGCTCTTCCAAGGAGAATCTGTACCCATGATTTTCTTCTTTCAGGCATGGAAAGAGCTGAGTGTAACACAAAAACAGGTTCCTCTAAAAAACTCGAAAATCGAGCAACACTTTGAGGCGTTAGCCCTATTTCTGGCACAAGTATAAGCACTCGTTTTCCCATGGACAAGGCGGACCTTGTTAGTTCTTGATAAACTCGAGTCTTACCGGATCCGGTAATGCCATGTAGTAACGCCCCTCTAAAACCATCCCCACTTAAGGAAGGCGTTAGTTTATCTAATATGTTTTTTTGATCTGCTGTCAAAACGGGCTGTGTCTCTTTTAATACACTTACTATAGGAGTTTCTTTTTCTGCAATTCCACGAGCGACAATTAAAGCATCTAAAAAAGAAGAAAAAGCCGCTGGCAAAAAGGCATCTAAGGTGCGCATCGGGGATGTCAAATAATATTTTGCTGTCCACTCGAGAGTCTCCATATATCGTTCAGAAAAAACGAAGCAGGACTCATGCGGCACAGCGCACTTGACCTTGAATTTAGGCTTTTTTGAATAGACCTTAGAAACCACTGCTAAGCCTATTTTACGCCGGTTAAATTGCACCCAAACGACACTACCTTTTTTAACAGTAGAACCGTTTTTAACCCCATAAGTAAAGACTTGAGGTGCCTGAGGGATGTATACGTCACAGAAAAAATCAAAGCCATCAGGAGCACAAACACAATCAATGTTTTCGGGAACTTGGGATTTAGGGATGCGTTTAGCCATAGAATACCTCAAAAGTAACATCAAAAAGCTAAAAGGACGGTTTTTTTTATTACTTAATAGCTTGTTTTATTTAGATTATGTGGAGTTTCGTTTCCTTAAAAGGAAATGCCATCTTATTTGGAGATCCTTATGAGCTTGTTAAATGTATTTAGACCTAAATGGCAAAACTCTGACCCTCAAGTGCGCCTCAAAGCCTTACAAGAATTAGGCCCTGAAAATCAGGATGCTTTTGAGACCGTCGCTACAAGCGATTCAGATCCAGATGTCCGCATCATGGCCATACGAAAGCTCACCAATATCTCCACCTTACGCCAAGTTACTAAAGAAGACCTAGACGCCTCTGTAAAGCGCATTGCCGAAAACAAACTTTACGAAGAAATCGCTAAAGAATTAAAAGACTTTCGCGAAGCCGCTACAGAGCTTGAACTAGGCTACGTAGACGAAATAGTGAATACTAAGTTTGCAGAAGACTTACTCAAAACAATGCTCTCTTCCGAACTGCGCTTAGCACTCGTTAAAAAATGCAACAAACCCGGCTTTTTATCTGCAGTTGCCTTAAAAGATTCTAAAGAAGAAATTGCGTTAACTGCAGTCAATGCCATTGAAAGCGAAAGTCTATTACAAGACATCGGTAATAATTCACGTCACAACAGCGTGCGCCAAAAAGCCATTGAAAAACTAAAAACTTTAAAAAGCGATAGTGACACTGGGCCATCGCCTACCATGTTGCTCTTTAGAAAAAGAGAAGCATTAATCCAGCAAGCAAAACGCTTTATCGAAGAAAAATCATGTTTAGATTTTTGCAAGGATTTTAGTGCCTTAATTGAAGAGGCTAATTCTCTTGGTATGGGTCCAGCTCAAGCAGAAATGGACTCCCTACACAAAACGTTCAAGGCCAAGTGCTTCGAAGCAAGCACAAAGAAAGAAGCCGAAATTAAATTAGAAAAGGAACGTGAAACAAAGGCTGTCGAATTAGAAAAAGTGATCGAGGAATTTGAATGCTACCTCAACGAAAATAAGGCCGAAGAAAACCAAAAACGAATTAACGAAATTATCGATTTTTGGACGGCTAATAAAAAGAACGCAACGACACCCCTTCTCAAGAAATTCTCTACAGTCATCTCCCGTTTTGATAGAATGAGTCTTTCGAGAAAAGCACCAGAGAAGCAAGATAATCTAAACGATGAGGCAGTACAATCTATGCGCCTCGAAATCGTAGAACAATTAAACTTGCTATCAGAAAAAGAATTTTCTGAAACCGTCTATAGCCAAGTTAGAAGCTTAACTCGCAACTGGGATTCCCTACCCGAAAAAGCGAACGACGACCCAACCGTCGAGGCTTATCTTGCTATCAAAAAAACAATAGACGAAGCATTTGAAAAAACGAACGCTTTGCAAGAAGCCTTTATTCAAACAAACCTAGCTAAACTGCAAGAATTGATTTCTAGAATCAAAGCCATTGACGAGACACAAAATTTCCGCGACATTGCCAAGGTTTTAAGAGAAACCTATCAGGAATGGAAAAACATTGTCGGCGACGATAAGTATAGGTATCAAGAAATTTGGAAAGACTACAAAGAAGCAACTTCTAGGTTTCAAGAGATGCAGGAATGGGAATCTTGGCATAACGAAAGAGACCGCGAAGGCATCCTCGAAGAAATGGAGCTCCTTGCCAAAGAAGAACCAAGCAAAGATGTTTTATTTAAATTGCGCACATTGAGCAACCAATGGAAGGGCACTGGGCCCGTGTCTCCTGCTCGTATGAATGATCTTCGCGACCAATTTCGCGACCTTTTTGAAAAAATCATGGAAAACTGTTCTCCACTGCTCGAAGAGCAAAATGCAGAAAGGCAAAATAATTTCGAACGCAAAGAGGCGATTTGTGACCGTGCCGAAGCACTGCTTAAAGACGATGGCAACGAAGCTCTCTCTTGGAAAGACAAGTTCAAAGAGTTTGTCGCTTTGCAAAACGAGTGGAAAGCGATTGGGCAAGTACCAAAAGAAAAAAACCAACCTCTTTGGGATCGGTTCCACGCAGTAACTGACGCCTTTTACTCTGAACATAAAGAAAAAATAAAACAAGAAGACCGCTCTAGACAAAGCAATTACGAGAAAAAAATTCTTCTCTGTGAAGAAGCCGAATCCCTTCAACTTTCAGAAAATTGGAATGAAACATCCAATAGATTGAAACGGCTTCAAGAAGAATGGAAGGCTACAGGTTCTGTGCCTAAAGCCGTTTCCGATGAAATTTGGGCACGCTTTCGCACCGCCTGCGACAAATTCTTTGAGCAAAAAAGAGCTCATTTTGAAGAACTTGACGAAAACAAACAGGAAAACTTAAAAGCAAAAGAAGCTCTCTGCGAAAGGTTGGAAACACTTGAACTAGATTTTTCAAAGCCAGAAACCATGACAACCCTACGTGAAATTCAAACGGAGTGGAAGACCATTGGCATGGTCCCCAAAGAAACCATCGAAACGATCTGGGAACGCTATTCCTTAACCGTTAATAAAATTCTTGAAAGCTACGCCAACACCAACGAAGAAATTCGCGCTCGCTTAGACGACATCAAAGTGCAAAAACAAGCAATGATCGACCGCGTCTCTAGCTTAATGGAAAACGCTGGTTCTAATCAAAGTGCAGACGCGACAAGAGAGCTACAACAAGAATGGAAAAAACTCGGTTCTTGTGGTGTCGATGATCTAGAGCTTCATAAGCAATTCAGAGCCGTTTGCGACGACTTTTTTAATCGCAGGCGCGATCAACTCGACATTCAAGAACAAGCGCGAACCAATAATTTGCAAAAGAAAATCATGCTCTGCGAACAAGCCGAAATGCTTCTCGAAAACTTAAACGAAGAGACTAGAGGAGATGCCATGAATAAGGTGAAGCACCTCCGTCGCCTTTGGAAAGAAGTGGGCGCTGTTCCAAGAGAGCACTCCGATAAAGTTTGGAAGCGTTTTAATAAAGCCTGTGACACCGTTTTTGGAAAAACAGATGCGCC
>DUVD01000290.1 GCA_012841225.1 Fibrobacter sp. | reverse complement strand
TTTACTCTTTCCATCTTGTGAGTTTTGGTATCACGCGTGTAAAAAGCCAAGCGATGAATTTTGGCATACCCTGTTCTCTCATTTTTTCGATGCAAAATTTCTGCATTTTCTCTGCCGTGTCAATCTCTGGGCTACAAAACGTTCCACCTTGATAGCAGTAAGAGCAGTATAATTCACTCTTGCTTCCGTCTTTTTCTGTGCCTCCCTTCTCAGGGTCTTTGTTCAGTGGCATGCCGCAACTTTGACAAAATTTATTATTTTTCATTCGTTCCTCGTTGTAGTGTTACTGTAAATCGATTGATCTTTTCTTTTATACAATAACAAAAAACTTCCCGTAATGCTACGAGAAGTTTTTTTATTTATTTCGTTTTGTTTTTAGCCTTTTTTCATGATTTGCTTTAGGATCGAATTCATTTTTCCAATTTGAACTTGAGGTGCTTTAGGCGCAGGCCTAGAAGGGCTCTTGCCAGTGAGCTTTGCTTTTAAATCGGCAATCGTCGCGTGTCCTTGAACTGGAGGGGTGCGGTCGTTATTGCGCTTGTTTCTGTTGTAAGGGGTACGTGATTTAGCGTTGCCACCGGCTCCAGCAACTGTGCCTTCTGTTAAGGATTCTTGTTTCATAGAAAGGCTAATTCGTTTTTGAGGGACGTTAACCGCCATGACGCGTACTTTAACAACACCGCCCACAGTCAAAACCGTCTTGGCATCTTCTACGAATTTGTCACTTATTTCGGAAACATGCACTAAGCCATCTTGATGAACGCCAATGTCTACAAATGCGCCAAAGTTAGCGACATTGGTCACGACGCCTTCCATCCAGCTGCCTGTAACTAAGTCTTGGATGGTTTGGATTTTATCGTCAAACTTGGCGTAACGGAATTCTTGACGTGGGTCACGAGATGGTTTTTCGAGTTCAGCAATAATATCATCTAAGGTATGCTTACCGACTTCGTCGCTTAAAAACTCTTCGACGTTAATGCCGCGAACAACATCGGCGTTGCCCACTAACTCTACTACAGGTACGCCAACCTTTTCGGCGATGCGCTCGACGAGAGAATAGTTTTCGGGGTGAACGGCGCTGCAGTCTAATGGGTTTTCGGATCCAGAGACGCGCATAAAGCCCGCTGCTTGCTCAAAGGCTTTTGGGCCAAAGCCCTTAACGGTGAGTAAGTCTTGACGGCTCTTAAAAGAACCTTTTTCGTTGCGATGCTTTACAATGTTTTCGGCAAGATTACGGGTAACTCCAGCGACGTAGCCAAGGAGTGGCGCACTCGCACTATTGACATCGACACCCACTAAGTTAACACAGCTTTCGACGGATTCGTCTAGTCGCTTTTTTAAACCGCGTTGGTTTACATCATGTTGGTACTGCCCAACGCCAATAGCTTTAGGGTCTATTTTGACGAGTTCCGCTAAAGGATCTTGTAAACGACGCCCAATACAAATGGCACCACGAGTGGTTACATCTTCTTTGGGAAATTCTTCGATGGCGATCATGCTTGCAGAGTATACCGAAGCACCAGATTCGCTCACTATTACGCGAGGAGGCATTTTGCCTTTAAACTTAGCCGCAATAGAAGTACAGAAAGCATCGGTTTCTCGGCTAGCGGTGCCGTTGCCAATGGCGATGAGGTCGATGTTATACTTTTCGACTAGCTGCATTATATAAGCGGCGGCTTCGACCGTTTTCTTTTGGGGTTCATGAGGGTAAACAACCCCGTGATCCATGAACTTACCATTTTCATCTAAAACGGCGACCTTACAACCCGAACGGAATCCAGGATCAAGAGCGAGCACCGATTTGTGGCCAGCGGGTGGCGCAAGTAAAACATCTTGCAAGTTTTTGCTAAACACCTTAAATGCTTCTTCTTCGGCTGCTTCTTTTAATAGCATGCGCACTTCGCTTTCCATGCTTGGCTTTAACAAGCGCTCCCAAGCGTCTTTGCAAGTCTCTTCTAAATAGGTCTTCCAAATGGAGTCCCCTTTAATGACTTGATTTTGGAGATAGCTAACGAGCTCTTCGTTTGGTACTTCAATGGTTAAGCGAAGGATTTTTTCTTTTTCGCCACGGCGAAGTGCAAGCATGCGATGACTTGGGATTTTAGCGACAGGTTCAGAGAAGTCATAGTAGTTGCTAAACTTTGTTTCTTGCTTTTCAAATTCCTTACGGACTTTAGAAACCATAACACCTTGCTTTTCGATCTGGGCACGGCAGTGTTGGCGATATACAGCGTTGTCGGCAAACTCTTCGGCGAGGATGTCACAAGCTCCACTAATAGCAGCTTTAGGATCGGCGAGGCCTTTTTCTTCGGATAGGTAAATCCGACCGATTTCTTCCGCTGTGTTAGAACCGGGTTCTTGCTCCATAATGGTGCGAGCGAGCGGTTCCAGTCCAAGCTCTTTGGCTATGGTTGCTTTGGTACGCTTTTTAGGTTTATAAGGAGCGTATAAGTCTTCGAGTAAAGTCTTTTCCTTGCATTTTTCAATTTGTGCTTTTAATTCAGGAGTAAGCATTCCTTGTTCTTCAATGCTCTTGAGGATTGTTTCTTTGCGTTCTTTAATTTCTTGTAGGTATTCACGACGATGTGAAATATCGCGAAGTTGTATTTCATCTAGGGTGCCCGTTTGGTCTTTACGGTAACGCGCAATAAATGGGATTGTTCCACCCTGCTCCATTAATTCAAGAGCTTTGGCAACGCGCCACTCTTCGATTTTCAATTCTTCGGAGATTACTGCAGAAAAATTCATACTGTTATTCCCTGTGGGGTCTTTTAACAAGAAACCCAAAAACGTAAAACATAAACGGTTTGCACCGCATTGAAGCATAAATGTAATAAAGCAAGCGAATGAAATAAAGGTCTACCCACCCAAACTAGGGTGCTATTTTATTTTATTTTAAGCACTATATATATATAATGTTATTTTATACCTATGTCAGATTGTTTATTTTGTAAAATCATCACCGGCGAAATCCCTTCTAAAAAAATTTATGAAGACGAAGATGTATTCGCTTTCTATGATATCGCCCCCCAAGCCCCCATCCATTTTCTTGTGGTTCCTAAAACACACATTGCTCATGTAATGGATCTTAAAGAAAATCAAGTGGAATTAATGGGAAAAATGCTTTTTTGCGCTCAAAACATTGCTAAAGACCTCGGTTTGGAAAATAGTGGCGCCCGTTTTGTTTTTAATTGTAAAGAAAGTGCTGGGCAAACAGTGTGGCACATTCACTTACATGTTTTAGGTGGTCGAGATTTCGAATGGCCCCCAGGCTAAAATAGTGCTAGTTAAAAGTCCTTCTATTATTTTACATCGTTACCCTTATAGCGAATCTTCTTGGGTAGTAAAAGCGTTAACCGCTTCGGAAGGAGTTGTTTCTTTTTTAGTAAAGGGTGGCAAAAGGCGCGAATTCGCTTTTAAAAATGCACTCGATCCACTTTCTTTTAGCGAAATCGTTTTTAACAAAACAAATAGGAGCAAACTTTATTTTATTAAAGAAGCGTCTTTATTGAATTGGTTTCCTAAAATGAGGGCTAATCTCGAGGCACAGGCGATTGGTCAAGTGATGGCAGAAGTCATTTTAAGATACACTCCACAAGAAGCGGAACTCGAAAGAGAGTTTGTTCTTCTTCTAAATGCATTTGAGTCTCTTGGTTCCTCTTCTTGGTCTTCTTCTATTTTAGTGGACTGGCTATTTAAAATAAATGACTTATGGGGCTACACAATTGTGACCGAATACTGCGTTAAATGCAATTCAAAACTAAAAGAAGAGCCTGGTGATTTTTCTCCTGAGGCTGGAGGTGCTATTTGCAAGTCATGCCTTAGCGGTGCTATATCAAGAGCTAATCCTTTGTTTCTAAAGGATTTATGGAGTTTCACTCAAAAACAGCCGCTTCTAAAAACAACTATGATGGAGAGGGCTTTTTTACTTTACCTACAAAATCACTTAGGCGCGCCACAAGAAATTAATTCTGTTCCCTGGCTAAAAGAGGTTAGAAAATTATGTTATCAATAAAAGAAATTCAAAACAAAAAAAAGAATAAAGAGAAAATCTCGATTATCACCGCTTATGATTTTGCGTTTGCACGAATGGCAGAAGAAGCAGGCATCGATCAAATTTTGGTTGGCGACTCTCTCGCTAATGTCATGTTGGGTTACCCAAGCACAAGAGATATAGGCATGGCCGAAATGATTCTCTTTACCAGAGCAGTTGCTAAAGGCGCCCCTAACACTCATATTATAGCTGATATGCCTTATCTTAGCGATGGGGATCCTGAAACGGCTATGGAAAATGCAAAGCGCTTGCTGGAAGTTGGCGCCCATTCCGTAAAACTCGAAGGAGCAAAAATAAATGTGATCGAAGCCCTAATAAAAAAAGGCATCCCCGTTATGGGTCACCTAGGGCTATTACCACAGACTGCCGAGAGCTTTAAGCAGTACGGAAAAACCGAAGCAGAAGCAGATCAACTTTTAAAAGAAGCCCTAGCTATAGATAAATTAGGTGTCTATTCCATGGTCTTAGAGCACGTCCCTGAATCGCTTGGAAGCCTTATCAGTCAAAGGGTTAGCGCCACTACCATAGGGATTGGAGCAGGCAGAAATACCGACGGGCAAGTACTTGTGCTGCATGATGTTTTGGGTATCAATGGAGGTAAGATTCCTCCCTTTGCCAAAAAATTTGCCGATGTTTTTGAGGTAGGTGTTCGCGGGATTTCAGATTACATTCGCTCAATCCGCTAAGAAAAAAAAACAGTAAAGACAAAAAAAAATAAAAATAAATAACAAAGCTGTTGATTATTTGTGGAAATCAAGTTATTTTATTATTATCATTTTCAATCACTCACCTAAAAGGAAGAATAAACATGGCAACGATAAAAAAAGCTGCTCCTAAAAAGGCTGCTGCTCCTAAAAAAGCTGCTGCTCCTAAGAAAGCTGCTGCTCCTAAAAAAGCTGCTGCTCCTAAAAAAGCTGCTGCTCCTAAAAAAGCCGCTGCTCCTAAGAAAGTCGCTGCTCCTAAAAAAGTAGTTGTAAAAAAAGCTGTTGCTCCTAAAAAGGCCGTTGTTAAAAAAGCTGCTGCTCCTAAAAAGGCCGTTGTTAAAAAAGCTGCTGCTCCTAAAAAGGCCGTTGTAAAAAAGGCTGCTCCTAAAAAAGCCGTTGTCAAAAAGGCTGCTCCTAAAAAAGCCGTTGCTAAAAAAGCTGCTGCTCCTAAAAAGGCAGTTGTAAAAAAGGCTGCTCCTAAAAAGGCAGTTGTCAAAAAAATTGCACCTAAAAAATAATTCTTTTAGAACATTAAATTAAAAGAGAGCCTCCATGGTTCTCTTTTGTTTTTCTAGCTTTTAGGTTATGATTTCCGAAAAAGACCTCCAAGAATTTGAAGACCTTGACTTATACGAAAAGGTTTCTCGTATTGAATCACGTCTCAAAGAAAAAAAAGACCCAAAACCATTTGAATTAGGCATGCTACTCGCCTTAAAAATGGCTATTGAGATACGAGAAAACAAGGAGCTAGGCTCAGAATCAGCCGTTTTGGTGGCTAAGTGGGCAGAGCAATACCCGGAATATGTAGTAGAAGAAGCTATTACTAGCGCTAAAGACTTTTTACTTCATTCCACCTCGCTCGTTGGCAAAATAAAAGAAACCCTCGTCGGCGGAGCAAAAAAAGATGATCCCTCGGCCGAATAAATTACTCGCCTCAATAGATATTGGAAGCCATAGTTGCATTTTATTAATCGCCGCTTTTGAAAAACAAGAGGACGGTTCAGAGAAGCTCATTCCTAAACTTCAAAAAATTGATGTTTGCCGTCTTGGAGAAGATGTTTACGATTCTGGGACTGTTAGTGAAGAGAGAATTAACGAGCTTACAAGCATTGTTCAAAAATTTCGAGCCACACTCCACGCTTTGGGGGTAGAACTGACGGCTGCTGTAATGACAGAGGCGATGAGAAGAGCCTCTAACAGCGAGCAAGTCATTGCTGCTGTAGAAAAAGCACTGTGGTTTAAACCACAAGTCATTTCCGGAGAAGAAGAAGCTGCTTTAACACATAGGGCAATCACAGAATGGTATAATTCTGACTTGATGACCCTAGATATTGGAGGGGGCTCAACTGAACTCACTTTTGGAAAGAAAAGCTTGTCAATTCCCGTTGGCGCTTTGTACCTATTTAAAGAAATGGGCGTGATTCCCGGACCAGAATACAAAAAATTTATCAAAGAAACATTTAAAGAATATCCCGTTAAAGCATTTGCCAAAAAGGATCTTGTTTTTATAGGCGGCACGGCCACCGCCCTCGCTATGGTTTATTTAAATCTAAATCAATTCAGTTATGAAAAAGTTGAAGGGCTCGAAATGAATTTGTACGATTTAGAACAAACGACAATGAGAATCTCGAACTTATCTAAAGAACTACGCGCTCTTTTACCGGGGCTAGAAAATGGACGAAGTGATATTATTATTTGTGGCCTTTTTTGGTTCAAAAGCTTGCTAGAAAGATTACACATAGAAACATTTAGAATTAGCGTCGCTGGCCATCGTTTTGGCTTGTTATACCCTCCTATACCCTCGGAAAAACATGAGACTAAATAAATTTATTTCTTCTTGCGGCATTGCCTCAAGGCGTGCAGCAGACACACTAATTTCAGATGGACGAGTAACGATTAATAATCAAGTGGTTCAAGAACTAGGCACTCAAGT
>DUVD01000289.1 GCA_012841225.1 Fibrobacter sp. | reverse complement strand
TAGGGAAGAGCCCTATTACGGAACGTGAATTTAAATCGGGCCGTCATACTCTCGTGGTGATCGACCAAGGTTTTGAATTGATTAACGAACGCTTTAATGTTTGGCCCAATAAACTGAATACTTTTGACGGCAAAACCGTGATTCCAAAAGGTCACATTCGCATTACCACAAATCCTCCTAAATGCATTGTTTATATCGACGGCGAGCGTTCCGACCAAACCAACGGAGCGGCTTTAACTGTTCGCAATCTCGATGCAGGCGATCATCTTGTTAGGGTTGAATGCAGTAACCGCAAGAGCGCCGAAAAAATGGTGAAGATTGAAGGCGAAGAGACGCTTGAATTGCTTCTTGATGCCACTGGCAAAAGCAAATAAAATCTTTTAATAAAATTGAATGGGCCCTTCTTTTGAAAGGCCCTTTTTTTATTTGAACTTTTGCATATCAATTTTTTTAATAAAATGATTATTTTATAAGAACTCGGCCTGTGCAGGGAAAATAAAATGGGTTATAGTATGAACCGAAAAATGACATTGTTGATTATTCTTAGCCTTGGTAGCGCCATTTCGGCGAGAATACTTTCTGTGGCTACGAGCCAAGTCCTGCAAGAGGTCGCAAGAGACGCTGTTGCTGGCGATACTATTTTAGTCCATCCTGGAAACTACCTTTTGTCGAAAGGCTCAAGTTTAGACCCAGGTAACCTCCCTACAGGGAAAGGACTTGTTTGGATAGGAAGCAATGGCACGGCAGCTCATCCGATTGTTCTTGCGGGTACTGATATTCATAACCCTCCCGTGATTCGAGGCGAATCGTATTCTTCTGGTTACGGCATTCATGTAACAGGCGATTACGTCGTGCTCAAAAATCTTGTCATCCATACCATAGATAAAGGCATTGTTTTTGACAATGCGAGCGATGGCATCATCGAAGATTGTGAGATCTATAATTCTGGAGCCGAATTAGTGCACTTTAGGGACGCGAGTTCTCGAAACAGAGCGAACCGTAATCATTTGTATAGTTCTGGAAATGGGGGCAACGGCTCTATTGGAGAGGGGTTTTACGTTGGTACCGACCAAGCGCGCTGGGGAGCTCCTGACATTGATTCTAGCGGCTGGGGTGATTTGGCGAAAACAGAAGGTTATGGTGGGTATGATTACCGAGTCGAAAATACGGAAATCACCTGCAACTTGATTTCTGCAATATCGGCAGAACCTTTTGATATTAAAGAAGGAACCCGTTTTACTGTAGTGAAAAACAATATGATCGTAGGTGATTCTATTGGTCTTAAACCAGGGGCTCAGTCTTATGATGATTCTTTTATCGACCTTAAGGGGGTTGGTGCTACCATAAAGGCGAACCAATTTTTTGCAGGGGGCAACAACATCGTTAAATTCGTGTCCGAAGTAAAAAGACAATTTTCTCATATTCCTGCGTCGCTCACCGTCGATAAAAATACCTCCGCTTGGTGTGATGAAAGCGGAACTGATAAAAACATTTGTCGTGCAACAGAAAATGAAATCGTCGATGAGATTACAGACCCGCGAACTACCTGTGCTGAAATATTCTCTTTGGGGTCTTTGACCGGCATCAAAAACAAATCCAACGAGCGGGTTTTTAGAATTAAGAGCTTCTCGCCTAAGTTTGACTTGTTGGGTAGGCAATATCGATAGTGGGCTTTGCCTAAAAATAAAAAAAAACGGGCAATTTCTTGTCCGTTTTTTTAGAGGCAACGCTCGGACTCGAACCGAGGAATAGGGCTTTTGCAGAGCCGTCCCTTACCAACTTGGGTACGTCGCCAAAATCTACGGTAAATTATAAGTAATTTTTTTAACTTTCCAAGGCGATGATGTTAAAAGAGAACTTAAAAACGCGAATTCTTTCCAGGGTTTTATCCTTTTGGATTGAAAGCTTGCGAATTGAACTTAAGGCCCCACTCCATTTTAAACCGGGAGTGCTGGCTCTTTGGCACAAAGACCTAATGGCATGCGCGGCTGCTTTTAAACATAAAAAAGTGCACGTGCTTGTTTCTCAGAGTCGTGACGGCGAACTTTTTAGCCGTTGCGTTTCTCTTCTTGGGTATAAGGTGGCTCGAGGTTCCGATTCGAAAGGGGCTTTAAGCGTGCGCCACCTCCTTCGTTCCTTAGCTAAGGGTAGTTCTGTGGGAATGGCTATGGACGGGCCTAAGGGGCCTCCTTTGGTGCCCAAAGCAGGAGTTCTTTGGCTTGCGAAGAAATCGGAAGCGCCGACTTGGAAGTTGTCGGTGGAGTATGGGCGCTTTATTCGAATTAAATCGTGGGATCGAATGATCATCCCGCTGCCTTTTTCTAAGATTAAGGTCTTTGTAGATGAATTTTGAAAGTATAATTTGGAGAGAATACAGATGTTTTTTGCGAAATTTGTAGCATTTGACTTAGAGACGACGGGGCTTTCATCTCAAAAAGATGAAATTATTGAAATAGGGGCCGTTAAATTTACCGTTAAAGTGGAAAATGACCAAGTGGTGACTCACAAAATAAAAGAGTTTCAAACCTTTGTTAAGCCCAATATGATGATCCCAGCTGAGGCGACAAGAATAAACCACATCACAGACCAAATGGTTGAAAATGCACCTGCCATCGATGGCTGCTTGCGTCAGTTCACGGCTTTTTGCGGTCAAGACACTATTTTAGTGGCTCATAATGCCGATTTTGATGCAGGGTTTTTAAGAGTCGCCTACGATAAAAATCCACAGTTTTTACCTGGAAATCCCATTATTGATAATCTAAGGCTTTCTAGAAGTATTTTACCAGAGCTTAGAAATCATAAACTCGGTGATATGGCTGCATTATTTAAAAAAGAACAATTAATTTCGATGAAAGTCGATTCAGCAGATATGCATAGGGCGGTTTATGACTGCGAAATGCTAATGGAAGTATTTGTGGCTTTACTACGCCGTCGGCTTAAAGTGAAAGACTGGGAAATGGCAAGTATGCTACCTATACTCGCTAAATTCGGGTGCACTCCCGCTTTTTTAAATAAGAAATAAAAGCAAAAAAGACCGCCTTAATAAAGGCGGTTTTTCTATAAGTAATAAGCTAAAAATTAGATGCCGAGTTCGCGAGCGACGGTTTGAATACCGCGCTTGGTGATCGTGCGGATCCCAGCGGTGCTTACGCGGAGGGAAACCCAACGATCTTCTTCGGGAATGTAAAAACGCTTCTTCTGTAAATTCGGAAGTTGCTTCATCAATTTTTTGCGGTTAGAATGAGAAACCATGTTTCCCACGAGGCCGGCTTTACCGGTAACTTCACAAATGCGGCTCATAAAAAACTCCATTTTTTAGACGGGCACAATTGTAGTTATTTTTTTAATCCTCGTCAATCTTGAAGTTCTTTAGGGAGGTTAAATTTGGTGTTTTCGACCAAACTGACTCTATTTTCTAGTTCTACGCCCTTAAAATTTTCTCTTATCCATTTAATTACCTCTTGAACGAGGACTTCTGGGGCACTGGCGCCACTAGAAAGGCCGACGGTATTAATCCCATCAAACCAGTGCTTTTGAATGTCTTCAACCGAGTCGATCAGGTGGCTTGGGATGCCTTTTTCTAGACCCAGCTCGTATAATCTAGTCGAATTAGACGAATTTTGAGAGCCTACAACAATAAGTAAGTCTACTTGAGAACTGAGTTCGGTTACTGCCTTCTGCCTGTTGCCGGTTGCGTAGCAAAGATCCCCTGCTTCTGGACCAACGATGTGAGGGAAGCGCTCTTTTAAGGCATCAATAATGTGCTTGGTCTCGGCTACAGAAAGGGTGGTTTGTGTAATGTAAGCCAGCGATTTGTTGCCTGAGAGCGTTAGGTTTTGAATATCACTTTCGTTGCGAACTACGGATATGGCTCCGGAAGGCAATTGTCCTAGCGTGCCTTCGACTTCGGCATGGCCAGAGTGGCCAATAAGAATCACGTGACGACCGGCGTCGTAGTGGCGTTTGGCGCTGGAGTGCACTTTTTTAACAAGAGGGCAAGTGGCGTCTAGTACTTTTAGCCCGCGTTTAAGGGCTTCTTGGTAAATCTCTTCGCTGACGCCATGTGCAGAAAAAATCACAGTGGCGTGATCAGGCACTTCGTCGAGTTCTTCGACAAAAATAACACCCATTTTTTTGAGATTGTTGACGACAAATTGATTGTGCACAATTTCGTGGCGAACGTAAATAGGAACGCCAAACTTTTGAAGTGCTCTCTCTACAATGTGAATAGCGCGATCGACACCAGCACAAAAGCCACGAGGAGTCGCAAGTAATAGTTTATTCATAATACTAGCTCTGGATTAAATTTTCGAGGAAAATGACAAATTGCTTGTAAGAGTCAGACACTTTAGCGCGTTCATGTGCTAGGAATGTTTTTACAAGGCGAATGTCGGGAAGATCTCTTTTGGCGTAATCCGCTGTGGAGCGCAGCTGAGAAAGAACTCCTTCGCGTACGAGAGCCTCTACCGTTGACTTTTGCCCATGCGAATAGGGGCCAATGCAGGTTGAAACGCCAAGCTGAAGAGGTTCCCAAAAATCGTGTACGCCAAGGGTCCTGCTAAATGAACCACCAACGATGGCCGTTTTAGATTTTTCTAGGACTTCTCGCGTTTGCCCATATGTAGAAACTAAAGAAACAGCGCCTTTTTGGACTAAAGGCCATTCTAAAACCAGCAATTCTTGGTCGCGGAGCTCTTCTCTAAAAGAATCCACTTCTTCTAAGCGCCTTGGAATGATTACCACCGACTCTTGGCGTTTTATAGAAGAAAGAACCATGCGTTGTAAACTATTCCACTCTGAAAAGTGCATAGATAAAAAAGTGGAATCTACTATGGGGTCTTTTGGTGCTTCAATTTCTTTATTAGAGCGCACCCAAGGCAACAGCTTCCAGTCGCCTCCAATTTGAATTTTAGCAGCGGTTTCTGGTGGGCATTCGGCAGCAAGCCTCGATGAATCTGCGCCTGATTGCATGCTTGCAAAACCGATGGCGGCAAAGTCCGACTTGCTAACGGCCATTTGATAGCGTCCAGAAATTATGGCTACAGAAGGTGTTATTGAAATCTTTCGCATAGAAGATAAGTATCCAGGCCAAAGTTCGTTTTCGGCGAGAACCAAGCCTATAGGACGAGTCTTTTTGATGAAGCGAACCATAGTGTATGGTGTATCCGCAGGCGCAATGCAACTGGAAATATTTTCTCCGGATTGCTCTAAAAACTCCAAAACATCTACTTTTTGAGTGGTGATTAAAATACGAGGACAGTCTTGGATGTCTTCTTGTATGGATTTAGCCACATTTAAAAGCATTCGGCATTCGCCAAGACTTGCACCATGAAACCAAAGAAAAGGGCCTTCTGGCCATGGGCCTGATATGCGCTGAGTTAGGCCGAAGCGTTCGTCAAGCGGTGGGATTTTAGACGCGGCCATGCCGACGACACCCATTAAGCTGCGTGCTAAGTCGAGAACGATCATATCATATCTCCTATGTTTCTTCTCAATATAAGTAGTAAACTAAAAAACAAAAGCCATCCCCAAGTAGAAAGGTCAGCAAAAAAAGCCTTACGAATACTTCTTTTTTTTGCGTTTGTTGGTTTAAGCTCTTGTTTGGTAGGGAAAAAAGCCTTGGTTTTGTCTTTCCATAATACCCAAGATTCTCCAAATTTAACCTGCAAAAAACGATCTTCTTGAAGCGAAAGAGCATAAATAAAAGCAATAACAAGCCCGGAAAAGGCAAAAGTCATGGTAGACCAGCCAAGATGAATAAGTATAAATCCGCAGCTAATCATGATGTTTGAAAGGTAAAGTGGGTGGCGTAAGTGCGCATAAACTCCCGTTTGCACTAAAAAATCCGCTGACAATGCGTTTTCGCGAGTGTGCTCTCCAATGCTTCGCCTCGCCTCTATTCTCAAAGCGACGCCCGATAAAATTAAAAGCACTGCAGAAACAGAAAAATAACCGCGTGTGGGGGGCAGTAAAAGCAGCAATAAAGAGAAAAAGCCGAGAACCCATCCCCTATAGCGATAGAGACTATTCATAATGTACGGTTACCTCTTGAAAACGCATTAGTATTCGAGATTCCATCTTTTCGTGGCTAGACAAAATAACCCATTTGTTCATTTTTGAGGCCGTATTTAAAAAGGCTTCCAGCAAAAAATCTTTGTCTAACCTAGAAATATAGGCAAAGGGTTCGTCTAGCAAAAGAAGTTGGCTTTTAGAAGCTAGCGCCCAAATTAAGGCAAGGCGGGCTTTTTCTCCCCCAGAAAAGGAGTCGTTTTTAAGTAAATGGCTAACATGAGCCTGTTCGACAAATGTTTTTAAATGAGGGTCATCGCTTTGCTGAATTATAAATTCGAGGAGGTAAAGCGGAGGCAAAATAATGTCTTGAGCGATAAAAAAAGCGCCTGCCTTGGTAAACAAAGAGGGGTAAGTCATTTCTCCAGACTCCCATTCCTCTAGCCCAGCAATAAGGCGAAGCAAGGTGCTTTTGCCAACGCCATTTGGACCAGTGAGTAAAACCGGTTGATGACTTTGCCAAGAGAGTGAAAAAGCCTTAAACACGGGTTTAGCCGCGCCTTCGTATGTAAAGCGGGCGTTTTTGATTTCTAATTGAGAGCCTTTTGTTTTAAGCTCGCGCTTTTGCCTTGGTTCTTGCGAAAAGCGATTCAGTATATTGTAGGCGCTTTTGGCGGCACGCATTTGAGGGGCAATGCGAACGCATTCTTTAATTGGTTTATAGCAGAGAAATACAGCGGAGCAATAAAGAATAAGGTCTTTGGGTTCCATCCAAGAATGGGCGATCATCCAGCCGCAAAAAGTAAGAATCCCCACCATCGCAATTATAGAAACGGCTTCCATTAAAAAAAAGAGTGAGGCTTGTCGAATGCCGGCTTCGATGCTAATGCGCCGTACTTGGCGAATTTTGTCTATTAGGTGATGCGTTTCGGCCGATTTTTCCCACGCAGAGCTCCAAAAACGATAAATTTTCTTGACCTTTTCGAGTTCGGACCGAAATGAGGCTTCGACATTCATTTGGCTTTCTATTAGTGGCCCAATATGGCGCCATTTTTTTTGGGTATAAGTTAAAACGGGTAAAACAACAACAAGCAGGAGGAGGGTTAATGGCCAAGACAAGTAAAGCAGAACGGGTAAAAAAACCAACAATTGTAAAAAAGCCTGTAGCGTTTGCATTAAGGCTTCGCCGCTCACCGATAAGGTGCGCGTTGCTTCAAAAGCCGCTTGGACTTTAGAGTCGCTATTTTTGTGGTGAAAAAAACGAGGGTTCAAATGCCGTAGTATTGATAAAAAAGAACCCTGCAGGCTCGATTCTAGTTGCCGAAAGAGTTTTTGAGCGGTAGAAAACTTCGCTCGCAAAAAAATAAAGCGCAGGCAAACCACCAAAACCATGATTAAAGACCACTCACCAATGCTTAGGATCGAGTTTTTAGAAATGATTTCTACAAAAAAGCGAATTCCCCCGAGCAACGCGGCGTCAAAGAAGCTTGCTAGCAGAGCGGGGCCTGATAGCACGAGAATTGCTTTTAGAATGGTGTTCTTTAGGCGTTTTTTTAAGTTCACATCCTTAAAATAGAATTTTTGATTCAAGAGCCTTTACAAAGATTTATTCTTTCCTATATTTGGCCTACCTAGATGCCCCCATCGTCTAGAGGCCTAGGACTCGGGATTTTCATTCCCGCAACAGGGGTTCGAAACCCCTTGGGGGTACTCATAAAAAAGACTCGTCTCGTGGACGAGTCTTTTTTATTATTGAAAATTGAAAAATCCGTCAAAATTTGTTGACAATGGTGTACTGCCCCACATAATTTTAATGGAACCTTAAAACATAAAAACATATATTAAGAGAACATGTCTCTTTAATTAATAAGGATTGCTTATGCAAATTCGTCACCTCCTAGCCGCTTCTGGCTTATTATTTTTTTTCGGCTGCGCCGACAATCCACTAGAGTCTCCAGATGCACTATCTTCCAGTGCTCCTGAAAGCTCTTCGAGTGAAGAAGATAAAAGTTCTTCATCTAACGGTATTACTCCTTCTTCTAGCTCAAAAGAAGTAGACCCCATATCGGTTCTGTTAATCGATGACTTTGAAGAAGGCAATACAGATAACCTCAAAGGAGGGTATTGGTACGCTTTTAGTGATAATACAGATGGTGGCGCTAGCAAGATTACACCTGCCGAATGGGAAGACGCCTTTGTCACCACTGGCGGGTATAACTCTAATGGGATGATCTCGTTAAACGTATCCTTGGTCAAAGCGGACTATCCCTACGATCCTTATTTTGCCATTGGTACTTTAGTGCCAAAAGACACTAGCTCTAGCCCAAAAGACTTTGCCGGTATTTCTTATTGGCATAAGGGCATAGCACATACTTTCCGGATAGATATTGAAGAAGTGGAAGATTACGACAACCATCTTTTAGAAATCCCTGCTCACGCCGATTGGACGCTTGTCACCATTGATTTCAACGACCTTGCACAAGAAGGCTGGGGCACCACCGTCGCTTTAAACTTAGATCAAGATATTAAAGTAATGTGGGTATTAAGAAAGAAAAGCGGCGATTTTGCCATAGACGACGTGCGTTATGTTAAAGAAATTGTCTACGAAAACCAAAATAATATGCTTATTAGCCCGCCAGAAATTCCAACGGCCTTAATCCCTAAAGGTGATGTGAGCAGTGCGCTCAACACGCTTTCTCAAAAGTATTTGACCAAAGGGTTAAACTTTACCAATTGGGGCGAACAAGTAAAAATAGATTCTAATCAAGCCCCAAGTGAATGGTTGTTTAACGAGGCCAGTGTCCAAAAACAAGCCGATCAAGGCTTGCTCGGGC
>DUVD01000288.1 GCA_012841225.1 Fibrobacter sp. | reverse complement strand
GTTTAAAACTATCACCATCAAAGTCAGCGACTGACATGATGATTTCTGGAGAAACATAACTATGAGCAAATATAACGGCATTTTGTTGCTTTTTTAACTCATTAATTTCGTTAATGAGCGGAATCATGTTTTCGCATGCTTCCAAGCTGTAGTTGCACAAAACACTGCCCGGTTGGATTGCCTTAAGGCGCAGGAATAAATCTTGAGCTGTCATAGTTAAACAATATAGAAAAAGGTGAGCTACGATAAATCGGAATAAGCCGTTTTGTTAATCTCAGCGTAGGTTTTCTTTGCTTTTACAGTGTAAAAGCGATCTTCTTCGGGGCACCAAGCGGTAAGTTCTTTGCCGTAAACACACCCTGAATCTAATCCTTTAAATAGGGGCCGAATTAAAAGCCCTTTTTTAGCCCAATGCCCAAAAACTACCGGCTTATGCCAATGGACTAAATCGTACCAAGGCTTGCTATTCCACATTCTAATAGAGACCAGTACATCGGGGCTCATGTCTTCTAATTTTTCTTTAAATGGCTCAAGACCCGCATGAACAAGTAGCGCTTCTGGAGTGTCTATCCAAAGAGGCCATTTAGAGATGACCGAACTAACAAAATCGAGTTCTTTAATTTTTTTAATCCGTTCTCGCTCTTTTTCGGTCCACTCTAGCTTTGGCGTGTTTAATGTTTTGAGCAATCGTGCTTCATGATTGCCTAGCACGCACTGGATGCCTAGATCTTCAATAAGCTGAATGCATTTTAAAACACTTGGCCCCTTATTGATGATGTCTCCAGTTTGATAAAGCGTGTCGGTGCCCTTGACGAATCCAAAAAGCTCGATTATTTCGGCAAATTCGTTATAGCAACCGTGTACGTCTCCAATAAAAAGAGATCGCTTCATAAACGGCAGGCTTTTGTAATAGTTTCCACTTCTTCATCATTTAACTCTCTGAAGTCACCAGCGGCGGTTTCACCTAAAGGGATATCACAAAATGAAATCCTTTTAAGATCTCGAACTCGATAGCCTAAGGACTCCATCATACGGCGAATCTCTCTGTTTTTCCCTTCTGTCAAAAGCATTTCAATAAAGCCATCTTTAAAGTAAATAGCTTGAGCTTGGCCCGTTTCGCCTTCACCAATGTCTACGCCAATGGTGAGTTGTTCGGCATCTTTTTTAGAGATGGGAGAGTCTGTCCATACGAAGTAGCGGCGCTCTATTTTATAACTAGGATGAGTTAATCGGTGAGCTAATTCGCCATTGTCGGTAAAAAGCAAAAGACCTCGGCTTTGTAGGTCGAGCCTGCCGATGTATTTTAACCCGCGATACCCAGGTGGAAGGTATTCAAAAACCGTTTTTCTGCCCTGAGGATCAAAAGCGGAACAAATACAGCCAATAGGCTTGTGAAACAATATGACAGTTGTTTTTTTGGGTAAATGAGCGAGTTTTCCATCTACGTGTACAATATCCGAGGGTGACACTTGAGTGCCTAGTTCTTGAACCACTTGATTATTAATCGTTACTCGTCCATCTGAAATTAGTGTGTCTGCTGCACGCCTTGAGGCAATGCCGCAAGAAGAAATAAATTTATTTAGTCTCATGTTTT
>DUVD01000287.1 GCA_012841225.1 Fibrobacter sp. | reverse complement strand
CGCGCCAACGCCGTAGAAGAGCTTTAAAAGTACGAAACAAGAGAAATTTATGACTGAAGAACGAAAAACACTTGGATTATCCAACGCAAACTACTTAGAAAAACTTTACGATGGTTGGTTTTTAGATTACGCTAGTTACGTTATTCTCGATCGCGCTGTCCCCTATTACGAAGACGGCTTAAAACCAGTACAACGTCGTATTTTACATACTTTATTTGACATGCACGACGGGCGTTACCATAAAGTGGCAAATATTGTAGGGCGCACCATGCAGCTCCATCCTCATGGCGATGCCTCTATTGGCGACGCCTTGGTTACTCTTGGGCAAAAAGACTTATTAATCGACCCGCAAGGTAACTGGGGAAACCCCTTTACAGGAGACTCTGCAGCCGCACCTCGTTATATCGAAGGTCGCTTAACTCCTTTTGCAATTGAAGTGCTGTTTAACCCCGAAACTACAAAGTGGAGTCCAAGCTATGACGGCAGAAACAACGAGCCGGTCACACTACCCGCTAAATTTCCTTTAGTTTTAGCTCAAGGGGTAGAAGGCATTGCTGTTGGACTTTCCACCACTATTTTGCCCCATAACTTCTGCGAACTTTGCGAAGCCTCAATTGCTCATCTTCGCGGCAAAAAATTTGAACTTTACCCCGACTTCTTTACGGGTGGTACTGCGGACATGAGCGATTACAACGATGGCTTACGCGGTGGTAGAATTAAAGTACGCGCTAAAATCGAAAAACAAGATTCAAAATCCCTTGTAATTCGTGAAATCCCCTTTGGCACCACCACAGTCTCTTTAATCGATAGCATTATTAACGCCAACGATAAGGGCAAAATAAGAATTAAGCACGTCGACGACAACACGGCACAAGACGTGGAAATTGTTGTCCACTTGCACAACGACGTAGATCCACAAGTGGTGATCGATGCCCTTTACGCCTTTACCGATTGTGAAAAGTCTCTTGCGCCAAATGCCTGCATTATTGTTGATAAAAAGCCTCGCTTTATTGGGGTCTCGGAAATTTTAAGAACCAATACTGACCATACCGTTAGGCTTTTAAAATGGGAACTCGAAAACAAGCTCGATTCGCTTGCCCAAAAATGGCACATGACAAGCCTCGAAAAGATCTTTATCGAGAAAGAAATCTACGAAGTCATTAAAAAAGCGCAAAACAAAGACGAAATGGTTCTCCTAATCGAAGAAGGGCTAAAACCCTTTATCAAAAAAATGCTCCGCAAAGAGGTGGCTCGAGAAGAAGTTCTCAAACTAGCCGAAATACCAATTCGCCGCATTAGCCGCTTTGATCGCAAAAAAGCCGACGAATTATTAAAAGACCTCGATCTCCAAATTGAAGGGACCGAATACCATCTCACTCACTTGACCGATTACGCCATCACGCACTTTAAAAACCTATTGAAAAAGTACGGTGGAGGTAAAGAACGCAAAACGCAAATTGCCGAATTTGGCAAGGTCAATGCGGTGCACGTGGCCATAGCCAATCAAAAACTCTTTATTAACCGCAAAGAAGGCTTTTTAGGTACTGGACTCAAAAAAGAAGAATATCTATTTGATGTTTCTGGCTACGATGACATTATCGTATTTAAGTCGGACGGTTCTTATAAAATCGTCCGCGTAGACGAAAAAGACTTCGTTGGTAAAGATGTAATTCTCGTCGAAAAATTCAACAAGGATGACGAACGCCACATCTACAACGTAATTTATCAAGAGGGCAAAGAAGGCACCTCTTATATTAAGCGCTTTAATGTAGGCGGCATCACCCGCGATAAAGATTACACCTTGGGCAAAGGAAAACCCGGGTCTAAAATCCTTTACCTTTCGAGCAATCCTAACGGAGAGGCCGAAGTGGTCGAAGTTCTCTTAAGGCCTCGTCCTCGGATTAAGCTTAATTTTGAAATCGATTTTAGCAATACAGAAGTTAAGGGGCGCAATGCTATAGGCAATCAAGTGACCAAGTACGCCATAAAAACGATCAAAAAATTACGAAAAGGCGTAAGCACTCTCGACGCACGCATTCTTTATTTTGACGCCCCAAGCGGTATTGTTTCGACTCAGAAAAAAGGCGATTCCCTTGGCGAATTCGAAGAGTCCGACAAAATTCTAGTCGTTCGAGAGAACGGCATTGCTCGTATTCACGATATGGTAGACCCTATACTCGTAGGCGCTGGAGTTATACACATCCAAAAATATGACCCAGAACAAGTTTATTCTGTACTTTACTTTGAAGGTGGCAACTTCAACTACATGGTAAAGCGATTTAAACTAAACGCATGCCCTATGGCCACGGACTTCCATTTGCTTTCAGAGCACCCCGACACTCACCTTGTGGAGTTCTTTGGCACTAAAAAAGCAAGAGTTATTATGGAATACCAAGTGGGGCGAGAAGTACAAAAAGACACCTTGGATTTAACAGAAGTAGCCGATGTTAAAGGCTATAAGGCTCTTGGAAGCAAATTCACAGCTAAAAAAGTCAAGCGGACCACTCGCCTAATCGAAGAAGATGAAAGCGAAGATGATGATGACGACGACGAAGGGCCGCCTGCAGCAAAAAAAGCAAAAGACCCTTATTCTGTAGATATGTTCGATTAAAAACGGCTTTATGTAAAATCATTTTTATATTATATATTATGTTTATTTAAAGCATGAATTTTGAGGGCTCTTGTGATTAAAACCAAGTTTTTAGAGTTGAAACAATCCTTTTGCGATTTGTTTTTTAAGGGAAATTCATTTGCCCCTTGGGGTGTATCAACACTTTTTTTGAATTTTATAATGTTTCATGGGGTAGGATTTGCCAGTGACATAGAGTATTG
>DUVD01000286.1 GCA_012841225.1 Fibrobacter sp. | reverse complement strand
GCGCCTAAATAGGTAAACATCGTGCGCTCTGCATCTGGGGTGACTGCAGCTAAAACAGAGCCGGTTGCTTTTTTTGAATAGAGTAGTTCGGACTCGACGCCGGTTTCATTTAAATGAGCTATAAAACGCTTACCTAATTCATCCTCGCCGATTTTAGAAATAAATGCTGTTTTTGCGCCCAATTTAGCAAGCCCCACAATCGTATTGCAGGCCGAACCACCTGGCACTAAAACAGAATTTTTAATTTGAGATAAAAGTTTTTTACTTTGCTCTTCATTGATAAGAGTCATTCCGCCCTTGGGGCTTCCCGAAGAGGCAATCCAAGCCTCATCTACAGAAGATAAAACGTCGACCAAAGCCGCACCCATACCTAAAACTTTTTTCATAACGAGCCTCGACGACGACGCAAACGATCGCCCGCCTTTAATAAATATTGCCTCTCAGGCTCGCTAAGCGAGCTAACGCCTTCTTTGCTCACTTTAGCAAGAATGGCGTCCATTTGCTTGTCTTGATCGATGTAAGCCACTTCACCTTCTAAAACCTTGCTTGAATTGTCTTCGTAAGAAGAGCCGGACGGTTTTTTAGTTCTTGGTGCAAAAAGTCGCTTTAAAGAAAACTGACCATTGAAGAAATACATAAAAATAAAGCCCGCTAAAACGCCGCCTAAATGAGTGAAGTGAGCAATCGAATCACCGCTTTGCGACATGAAAACGTCCATAGCAACAAGTACCCAAATAGCATATTTCATTTTTAGTGGGATAATGAAAAATAACAATAAAGTACGGTCTGGAAAAAACTTATAGTAAGCGACAAAAACACCCATTAAAGCACCGGAAGCACCAATAATTAAGGCATGAGGGGAAAGAGAACCGAACAAATAGAAAGGAACACTAAAAACACCGGCAAAAATACCCGAGAACAAGTAAAGGGCAGTAAACTTGCGGTGCCCCATATAGTCCGCCACTTCGTCGCCAAACATCCAGAGCATTAGCATGTTAAACAAAAAATGCATGAATGTCACATGAACAAAGTTATAGGTTAGAAAACGCCACACCTGCTCAAAATGAGATGGAATTAAAGCGCCAAATCCAAGAAAAAAAGTTTGAGAATCAAGGCCAAAAAGCGCTCCAAATAAAACAAGGCCGAAAACGGCGGCGTTGATCTGAATTAAAACACGAATTGGTTTAGCTAAATAGCGAAAAGGTTTTAGACCTAGCATTGTAAATTCCTCCACTCTAAAAGCAAGGTTTCTTTTATGCTCTTAGGTACAAATTCATCTAGCTCTCTCTCGTAAGAAAGCAACTCACGCACCACACTGCTCGAAACAGCAAAATGCTCTGGAGCACTTGCCAAAAAAACAGTGTCGATTTCTGAATTTAATTTTTTGTTGTTGTATGCAATAGAGCGTTCTGACTCAAAATCCAAAGCGTTTCGAAGACCTCGAACTAAAAATCGGGAGCCAATACTTTGCATAAAAGATACGGTTAAGCCATCAAAAGACTCTACACGAATGCGATCGACAGAATGAAGCGCTGTTTTAGCTAAGCGCACTCTCGCCTCGACTGAAAAAAGGCTTTGCTTAGCAGCATTAGAGGCCACCAATACCACCACTTCATCAAAAAGTGACGCCGCCCTGAGAGCGATGTCGTAATGCCCTAAAGTAAATGGATCAAAAGACCCAGCAAATACGGCTATGTTCATTTTAAGTTTCATTAAAAGTCAAATTACAAAGATGCACTAAAAAATAAAAGGGTTGACTCACCATACCGCTTGATTTTTGCATTTTCGGCCCAAACAGGCAGTTTTCGACTAGGGCATTCAAAAACAGCAGTCCCTTTAACAGAAAGCCACTTCAAAAAAGGGCGTAAATCGGGGTACTCTTCTGTAAAAGGAGGGTCGGCATAGATCAAATCAAAGCCGCCCTGGTGCAACACCTCTTCTTGAGGTAAAGAAAGTGCATTTCTTTTTACTAAATGAAGCGATTTCTCTAAGCCTAACAATTGATATGCTTTTTGTAATTGATGCGCCTGATGAGGCTCTTTTTCTACAGCGTATACAGAGGCCGCTTGGCGGCTTAATGCCTCAATGCCAACAATACCACTACCCGCAAATAAATCGAGCACGGTAAAGCCCGAAACGTCAAACAATATGTTAAATAGTGCCTCACGCGTCATCGAGGCGGTAGGGCGGGTTTTAGAAGAAGGTGGAGAGGGAATCTGCCGCCCGCCAAGCTCACCACCTGTAATCCGAATGGACATACTAGGGAGCGACGTACATGACTAGATTCATGGAAGAGACTAAGCTCCTCTTGCCTGGAGTCATTTCTAGTTTTTGAATGCCAATGCGCACAGGGGATTTTTCTAGCTCCATCACAAAATTCATGAAGGTCACAAAATCAACACTCGTAGAAGCCTTATACACATATTTTTTATAAACACCAAAGTTTTCGACGGCAGGTTTTTCTAAACCAGAAAACTTGATTTTCTTTAATACGTCTAAAGCCACAAAAGCCCTTACTTCCTGATCGACTGCGTCGGCACTCACGAGTGTTTTAAGTGTTTTTAAGTCTGGAATGGTGACCTTATACTCACCAAAAGCAGTAATGTCTGTGGCGGGTGCATTTTCTGGAAGAGATGGTGTTTTGAAATTATCGCTTACGGCGCGCAAGCGCTCTAAGAAACTGCGCTGAAGTACAGGGGTTTCAGCAACGCCTCTTACAAAATAATAGTTAGGCGCTTCAAAAATAAAATCAGAAAAGCTGATGTTATCGGGGGTTGCCGTATTTACAAATACAAGTAATTGAGAGAGAGCGGCATTTTGATAAGCAATTCGCTCTAAGGGTAAGTAAGAGGCGTAATTGGAACGTGGTGCTTTGCTAAACAAACGTGGCGACACCTCTTGCACGAGGTTTTTTACATTGATCGCTTGCGTGGCTTGTAAAGCAGCTAGCTCTACGTCTCTTTGTTTTTCGAGCAAGCCGCCTGCAGTAGTGGTCTGCCCTATATTACTGCGCCCTTGCAAAGCCTCACGGCTAGGATCTTCGACCCCAATAGCAAGCAAGACTCCTTCGGGAATAATACCATATAAAGGCTTTGGTAAACCAAAAACCACTAGCGAACCAAGAGCAATGGCAACGCAAGCCACAATAGCTGCAAGGCCGATCAAAAACTTTCGAGATCCACTAGCATTTTTATTATTTATGCTTAAACTAACTTGAACTTTAGGTTCAATAGAGGCTGCACGAGCTGCTGCTTCAATTAAATTCAATTGAATCATGATTGACCTCCTGCCGAGCGAAGCGAGGCTCCAATAGCCCCCACACAATCCAGTGTACAGGCAGCGCTTTCTTCATCAACTGGTAAGCGAATGTTTGCAAACGAATCAAAAAGCTTTATGGTATAGCCCTCTAAATGTTTTTTCAAGATATCGACAAAAGTAATGTCGTTTGCAAGTTCTCCACATAATTTTAGTCTTTTTACAGAAATGTTGTTTTCATCATCGGCAAGTTGCAATTGCTCTAAAATGTTTTTTGACAATAAGGTATACGCCTCTTCTCTAGACTTATCGACTAGATCCAAAGTGGAAACGCAACGAAGGGCCTTCAAATCGTCTTTAGAAAACCACATTAAGGAAACGCCTGAGACGTCCGCTTTAATGAGGCATTCGGTGTTGTTTGTTAAGGCACCATCAAACTCGAGCAAGTTGAAAAGTGAAACAACATCTATTTCAAAGATTTTAGGGGCTATGTTTTTAGAGCGAAAGCCTTTGCGTACAGCATCAACCCAAATACGGCGAACAGCAATTAATATAACAGTGTGTCCAAGAGCATTATCACCCCTTAAAACGTGATAATCAAAATAGTAGGCATCGGGATCTACACTTGTCATTAAGGAAAGCGTCCAAGAAAGGTACTCTCTAATGTTTGAGGATGCCTCGGACGGCACGTATATTTGACGAACCAATCCACGAAAGGCCGACACGGTTAAAGAAATAGATTCGATAGACTCTAAATCATTTTCCTGTAGCCAAGATTGCAAGACCATTTCAAAAGTATAAACGTCGTCCAAAGGACTCGTCTCTGTAACCAAGTGTGCAGTCTTTAACACCTTTTTGCTTTGGGGGTCAAAAAGAGCCAACTTGAGAGCGGCATCGCCGACTTCTATACCTAACTGTAACTTCACATCACTCATATATTCAACGACTTAGAAATATTTATGTTATTAAAACTAATCAAAAATAACGTATTGCAATATGTTTTTTGATTTTTTATCGCCAATTCCTGGCACTTTGAGTAAATCGGAGGCCATTTTAAAAGAACCAACACTTTCTCGATGGGCAATAATCTTCTCTGCAAGCTTGGGACCAACTCCTTTTAACGCACAAAGTTCTTCTAAAGAAGCCTTGTTAATAGCAATAGGGAAGGTTATTTTAGGCTTCTTTTTTGCTATTGGTTTTGAAGAAAACGCCTTTTTTGAGTCCAAAACAGGCGTTTCAGAAGCGGTGCTCTCGGCCACGAGTCCCGAAAAGCTGTCTTCTACTAAAAACTCATCTATTGCCGGCACAGGGTCGATTGGCAACAAACGAATGAGCGCTCCTACTCCAAGCAAGAATAAAAGAAGTAGGAATGCTTTTTTCTCAGGTTTGTTCATCTGCAGCCCTCAACAATTCTAAGAACAGTGGAGCTGGATTTAATAAAGATGATTTTAATTCTGGATGGAACTGACACGCCAAGAAGTAAGGGTGATTTTCGAGTTCCATAATTTGCATAATGTCTTCGTTAGAGGCATGCCCAGAGAACACGAGCCCATCTTGTTCAATCTCAGCCACATAGCGAGGATTCACTTCGTAACGATGGCGGAAGCG
>DUVD01000285.1 GCA_012841225.1 Fibrobacter sp. | reverse complement strand
TTTTTTAGCGACTGGCTTTGTAACCGTTTTTTTCGTTGCGGCAACTGGCTTTACGACTGCTTTTTTAGCGACTGGCTTCGCAACTGTTTTTTTCGTTGCGGCAACTGGCTTTACGACTGCTTTTTTAGCGACTGGCTTTGTAACCGTTTTTTTCGTTGCGGCAACTGGCTTTACGACTGCTTTTTTAGCGACTGGCTTTTTCGATTCGGACCCTACGGCTGTTTTTTTTGTTTTAAGCATTATTTTCTCCTTCCTTATCTTTAGCGAGTAACTCGCTGGTTACCCCACGAACCAAGCCCCATAAGCCCTATTTTGATGCCGATAAAGGTTTCATCTAAATAGGCCTCGGACTTCGAAGAACGCAAGCCACCTTGAAAAGCAACATCAATTGTCGTGCCACGCTTACCCAAAGGAAATCCTAATCCAACAGACCCACCTACTTCAGAAACGTCTTTTAAGTAGTCGTTCCGGTACCATGCTCCTGCGCGATAAGTCATGCGCGACACAAAACTATCATAAAAGATAGTACTTCCATCGCGTTGATAACCAATAGAAGCTAAAAATTCCGATTCAACAAGAGTTTCGCTTGGCAAATCCCAACTTCCAGAAATATTAGGGATGTTTGTTTTCCATGGTTTCCACATAAAATCGAGCATTAAAAAATGTTGTTTTGCAAAGCGATAAGCGACTCCCGTGGCTAAAGTCGCTGGGACGTCGATTTGTCTATCTTTTTTTGTGGGTGTTAGGTTTTCAAGTTGGCTTAGCTGTAAATTGTATTCTAATTCGTTGACCAAGGTATAAGGCGTGGTGTAAGAGAAAAACAAACTAGCCATTTTGCCACGATACTGCGCTGAAATGGTGTAATAAGCAGGGTGATCCAATACAGACCAAGAGCCTTCG
This sequence comes from Fibrobacter sp., assembly GCA_012841225.1. Taxonomy (GTDB): domain Bacteria; phylum Fibrobacterota; class Fibrobacteria; order Fibrobacterales; family Fibrobacteraceae; genus Fibro-01. The sequence goes on along the minus strand of DUVD01000285.1, from coordinate 3,498 downwards.
ACGGCATCGGTGACATCGGCACTAGTCGTCGCCCAAGCATCGCCTTCTGCAATTCCGCTATTATCTGGCCCAAGCGTTAATGAGCGCCTGGTGCTTCCCATTACTAGATGCATGGTACCACCTACAGATAAGCGAGTCCAAAACGGGATTTTGACGGCATAAGAAGGCGTAAATTCAAAAATGCTGCCCTGGTATTGCAAGATGGTCGATTCTTTGGTGACGGTATCTTTCAATTCCGTTTTAAAGTCAGAGGAGTAATGCTGCCAAAGCCCAAGGGAAAGTGCGCCCCAGTTTCCCATAGGAAAGGCGAGGTAAAAAGAGGGAATCGTCATGGATTGAGATGCAAGAGAACCCTTTTCTACAGAGGCTGAGGTCATTTGATAAAAGAGGTTTACCGAGAAAGAAACGTTGCTTGCATAAGCCAGACGCGCAGGGTTTAGCATAGACACGCCTTCTTCAGAGGCTTTTGCATTACCTGCATAACCAGAGCCAGCAATAGCAGCACTCGCGCCACTAACATCTTCTGAACCTAAGGCTTCGAGGCCCATCATCGAGGAGGCTTGCGAGGTGATTGTTAAAGCACAACCGAGCGCTAGTAAAAAGTATCTCATTCTTCTTCTCCTCTTTTAGTAGCGAGCCAAAGCTTCATAGTCATTGGTTTTTCTAAAGACGGGGCTAAATCGTAACGGGCGTAATCAAAATGCGGTAAGTAAAAAAAGATCGAGTCACCATCTATATTAATGTGATTTCTATAGTTCGGGTCGTAAAGCTCGAGTGTGGGGTAACCCAAATGGATGCAAAAGCGAAAATTGTCGTTGCTCTTTGCTTTGTTGATAAAGTCACGCATGCCATAAGTAATCTGCAAGGTCAACGAATCAGAATCGCCTAAAATAAAGTTGGGGTGGCCTTTTTCCAAGACTAGTGCTTTGTTGATTTTATAAAATTCATTAACTTGAGCTTCTTTGCCTAAGCTATCTACAAAAGAACGCACCTCCATTAAAACTGGTTTATCTAAAGTAGATTGACCCTGGGCTTTAGAAATAGGCATTGTGATTTGAGCTATGATCACCGTTTGACGAACGTCATTGCCATCACCTTCGGCGTATGGAAATTCATCGCCATAAAATTCACTAAGCGCGGTCATTATTTTTTCTTTAGGAAGTTCGACGATTAAAGATTCAGCAATACCACCACTGTGAAGAACCAAGCGGTTATCGCTCTCTTCTATATAATCAGAAACTGCCGCCATGCGAAAAGAGGCAGCACCAGTGAATGTATTTTCGCTACCTCTAAGGCGAAGCAATGGAGGCAGTCCAGAATAAGAACCATTCAAACGATAAAGCCTAGAAGAACCCTTTGCAGAGACTTTAAGCTGTAACCGACAAGCATCGCTAACAGTTTGCATGGCTTCAACTAAGGCACTTGGCAATGGTAAAATAAGAAGGGAATCAAAACTATCTATTTCAAGGGAGTAGGTAGTATCAAAGGTTTCCGCTTTCCATGTTTTTAATTGGGCATGCCATTCGGAATTATAAACATCGCCAATGCTATCGATAAAGGCATTGCCCTTACCTGTCGCAAGCACCCAACTAAAACTCAAGGTTAGCTCTTCTTTTAAAGGAAGCGAATCGGTATAGTTTAAAGAAGGGAAATTGTAAAAGGAAGATAATAAGTGAAGTTCTAAGCTCCCATTAGCCTCGTCATCTTTAGCAAAACCAGAAAAAAAGTCCTCGTCGCGAAAAGCAAAATCAAAATACAAATCGTGATACAGGTCAAATGAAGTGCCTAGTACAGCGCGGTCGTTTGCCGCATAAGGTGCCGCATTAAGATAACCCTTTGCCGACGTAGGAATTAATCCATCTATGGAGAGCACTTGCACTTTATAATTAGTCGGCAAGTTTTGGTCTGCTAAATAGGAACTCACACCAACGTCGTCGGAATCGAAAACACAGGCCATAACTCCTAAAATGGGAATCAAGACTAGAAAATAAAGAAAGAACGCTTTTTTCACAAAAACTCCAAAATAATGACCTATAGCTCAAATATACAAACTATTATTTATCAAGAATGGTATTTTTCCTAACTTTACCTTTGTAAAAATAAAAAGACGCCTCGAGGTTCCTATGAGTTTATTTAGCGCTCAATTTAAAAACATAAATGGTTCAGATACTTACCCACTAGATCAAGTCATTTACCGCAGTTCTGTCGATAATAGCCTTTTAGAAGTCGAGCACGACCGAAAAGCGCTTGCCTCTAAAAGCCCCGAAGAGTGGAAAAATCTTTTTGCCAACCGCCGCTTAAGCTTTAAACCAGCTGATATGAGCGGCATTTGGAGCAAAAGAGAAATGGTGCTCCCCGAAATTGCCGAAGAAGATATTATCACCCTGCAAGAGGGATTTACCCCGCTATTCGATGGCAGCGCCCTAGCTAAAGAAATAGGCATGCAAAAGCTACGCGTCAAATTATGTGGCAACTCCCATACCGGTAGCTTTAAAGACCTAGGCATGACTGTGCTTGTAAGCCAAGTCAACTCGATGATTAAAAACGGCAAACCGATTAAGGCCGTGGCCTGCGCTAGTACCGGTGATACTTCTGCGGCTTTGTCTGCCTATTGTGCCAAAGCGGGAATCCCAAGCATTGTTTTTTTGCCAGCTGGTAAAATCAGTACCGCTCAACTTATTCAACCGATTAGCAACGGGAGCATTGTTTTAGCCCTAGATACCGACTTTGATGGCTGTATGCAAATCGTTCAAGAAGTCACCGCCGACAACTCCATTTATCTCGCAAACTCCATGAATAGCCTTCGCGTGGAAGGGCAAAAAACGATTAGCGCAGAAATTTGTCAGCAACTTAACTGGCATGTCCCAGATACCATTATTATCCCAGGTGGCAACTTAGGCAACGTAAGCGCTTTAGCAAAAGGCTTTGATGACTGCCTCGCCATGGGGCTCATCTCCAAAAAACCACGCATCATTGTGGCACAAGCCGCTGCGGCTAACCCATTCTACCAAGCGTTTCAACGCGATTTTGACAAGCTTATTCCTATGAAGGCCAAGCAAACCCTAGCGAGCGCCATTCAAATTGGTAACCCCGTAAGCTACCCCAAAGCCGAACGAGCCATTCGGGAATACAGCGGGCTAGTTGTCGATGTATCCGAACAAGAACTCGCGGATGCCGCCCACCGGGGTGATCGATTTGGGCTTTATTGTTGCCCGCACACTGGGGTCGCACTAGGCGCACTTGAAAAACTTTTACAAAATGGGACCATCGCCAAAGACGAAGAAGTCATCGTTATTAGCACCGCCCACGGGTTAAAATTCACCGAGTTCAAAGTGGGCTACCACGAAAAGTCACTCGAGAATATTTCATCTGCATTTGCAAACCCCGTATTTAAAGCACCTGCAAAAATAGGCGCTGTAATGGACATCCTCAAAAAAGAAATGACCGCTAGGCGCCGCTAAAACAAAAGACCCTATAACAAAAAACCACTGGACAACA
>DUVD01000284.1 GCA_012841225.1 Fibrobacter sp. | reverse complement strand
TCGTTTTTCTGGTAAATCTTCTTATAACAATACAATGCGATTTGGAATTCGCAGAGAAAAATAAGTGTTTTTTATAGTTGACCGCTTAACCGACAATTCTTTTTTATAGATTCCTAGTTTATGGACGCGGTACTATTCAAAAAAGAATTGTTTCTTATTTACGCCTACATCATAGAGCTGCTAGTTCTCGTGATGTTGCTTTATTCTTTCTATGTAGAAAAAAGAAAAATTCAAGCCGCGTCAGAGCTACTCCAACTTACATGGATTACTTTTGGATGGGTTACCTCCGCTTTATTAACGCAACTATTCTTTAACGCCACCAATCAAATCTTCTTCTTTTATTTACAGTCTTTTTTCTGGATTCAAATCGCCTATTTTATTATGAAAGTAGCGACTAGCTTTTCTAAAAACACCCTAAGCTGCTTTTGGAAACACTGGAACAACATAGGCATCATCACTTTAATAATTACATTTTTTTTCCATTATTTTAAATCTGTATTTATGACCTCTGCTTTTGGGCCAACCTCTATTATGGTGAGCTCAAAAATACTGCTCCTCCTCTTTTTAGTTATTCCAGCGATTTACACTTTTTATTTTTTAACTCAAGAAAGTTTTAAGGAAAATAAAACGGATAACAACCCTCTGTTTAGCCGTATCCTATCGTCGTATTTCGGAGCTCTTTTTTGCGGTCTACTTTTAGATTTTATTATTCCTAATATCCACAAGTTAAAAGAAGCTAATTTTTTATCGTTCACGTCTATTTTCACTACTTTCTTAATTGTACTCTTTTTTCTAAATTTCAAATCTTTGTTCTTTTCGACTAAAGACCTTAAGTATGTATTCCATCATTTAATATACAACCTCAACGATGGCATTATTTTTATTAATCGAGAAGGAAAAATTATCCTTGCAAACGAAAGCGCACATGAAATTTTGGCGTACCCTAAAAACCAGCTTATTTACAAACAAATCCAAAACGTTATTCCTAACGTAGATGCCTTTTCAGAGACCAAAAACTTTCCTGTTTTTATAGAAAATAGAAATAGAAGTTTATTTTTCACTTTCTCGGTCATTAAGAATAAATTTCCCGAAGACGACTTCGAGCATCTTCTTATTTTAACAAGTACAAGCGAACAAGTTAAGCAGAAAAAAAAGATTGATAACTTGCAGCGTTTCTTTAACGAAGAGAAACTAGAACAACAATTAATCTTAAATGATGTCAAAAAAATAATTCAAGAAAAAGAAACCTATTTACGAACACTCATCAACCACCTTCCCTTTCGCTTGTGGTCTAAAAACAACTTAGGTGTTTATACCATTCAAAATCAAATTGACGTTGATTATACAGGTAATAAAATTGCACAAAGTGTAGATGAAAAGTCTCCCGAAGAACTCCGCGCCGAAAATGGTGAGGTGGTCGATTTTGAAACATCACAAGACAACGGAGATGGAAGAACCTTATACTTCCACAATTCATTTATTCCCCTGTTTAATTCACACGGGCAGAACGGTCTCATTGGCATATCAGAAGACATTACAGAAAGAAAACAACTTCAGGCAGAACGAGATCAACTTCAAGAACGTCTTTTTATGTCGAGTAAAATTGAAGACCTGGGTAATCTCGCAGGCGGCATTGCTCATGACTTTAACAACATCCTCGGTGCTCAAATTGGTTTTTGCGAACTTGCCCTTGAGACAATGCCCGATAATATTCATGCGAGATCCTATATCGATGAAGTGCTTAAAGCTTCTATGCGTGGGAAAAAAACCGTTCAAAGTTTATTAGGCACTCTTGACAATACCAAGCAAGAACCGCCCAGTGCATTTATTGTAAGCCTAATTCTAGAAGAAGTGATTCGATTATTAAATGTATCACTACCTCCAAATATCGAGGTTGAAACGGAAATAGAAGATGAAAAAATTAAAATCATCGGCTATGCAGAAGCCCTGCATCGTATTTTATTTAATTTGTCCAATAATGCCATTTCTGCAATGAAAAACAAGGGTGGCAAATTACTCTTCAAAATGAAAGTCGTTCGTCTAGAATCTGAAATTCCATTGGCCTACACTTCGCCTATTCCCCCTGGCTCCTACGTGTCTATTAAAGTGCAAGACTCTGGAGAAGGGATTCCTTCAAATATCCTTCAACGTGTTTTCAACCCATTTTTTACTACTAAAGCGCCAAATGAAGGTTTAGGATTAGGTTTATCAACAAGTTTGTTGCTTCTTAAAGAGGCTAATGCTTATATTACAGTAAAGACAATTATTGGGAAAGGTTCTATATTTACCATATATTGGCCTTATTCCAAATCTTTAAAAAACGAGGAGCCTATGTCTACTATTCTAATAATTGACGATGATGCAGCCATCAATCTAATGTTAAAAACGACACTCAATTTAGGGGGCTATGATGTTGACACCGCAAGCAATGGCATCGAAGCTAAAAAACTATACGCCACTAAAAAATACGACGTCATTATTACAGACATTATTATGCCAGAGCAAGACGGTTTTGAAGTCATCTTAGAACTTCGTAAAATGGGGCTTTCCAATCGAATTATTGCTATTAGTGGTGGCGGCCGCACTAGCGCGAACGACTACCTGACTACAGCGTCGCATTTTGGTGTCGCGGCTGTTTTTCCTAAGCCTATCGACAGAAAAGGTCTTTTAGAAAAAGTAAGCGAGATTATTAAATCCGCAGAAAAAAAATAACTTTAGAACATGAAGATTCTTTTAGCTGATTTAGACAAGTCTTTTGTTAAGACGATTTTAAATAGTTGGTCATTACAAGAAAGCGAACTGATTGCTGTTTTTAAAGAAGAAAACCTTATTCCAGTAATCAAAAGCACTAGGGTTGATTTTGCCTTTATTGGGGTAGATCTGCTTTTACATAACAACCTAGATATGATCAGCTACCTCAAAGAAAAGCACCCTGGGATTGAACTTATTGTACTTTGTGACACAAAAAGTGTTGCAGCAGCTGAAAGCGCCATTGCTAGAGGCGCGCGCAGCTATCTTTTAAAACCTATTACCCTTCAAGTTTTAGAAAACACCGCCCGTAAATTCCAAGCGCAGTTTCGCAATAAGTCGACTAGCCGTCTAATGGAAGACCAAGTCCTCGATAGTCTTCTCGGCGACACTCCCGAAATGCGAAAAATTTTAAAGAAACTTTATAAAATAGCCCCGACATCGAGCACCATACTCATTACTGGCGAATCCGGCTCTGGTAAAGAATTTTTAGCTAATGTCATCCACCGTTTAAGCAAAAGAGCCGATGAACCTTTTGTGGCAGTCAACTGTGGAGCTATTCCCGAAAACATTGTGGAAAGCGAATTGTTCGGCAGTAAAAAGGGTTCTTATACGGGCTCCATTGCCGATAAAAAAGGCCTATTTGAAACAGCGGCGGGTGGCACACTCCTTTTAGATGAAGTTGGAGAACTCTCTTTAGCAACGCAAGTAAAGTTACTCCGTTTTTTACAAAACAGAGAAATTCGTAGAGTGGGCGAAACAGAAAGTCGTTACATAGACGTTCGCATTATTGCGGCGACCAATCAAAATCTACAAGACGCTATGCGCGGCGGCACATTTAGAGAAGATCTTTATTATCGTTTAAACACATTTCACATTCACCTGCCTCCCCTTCGCGAAAGGCAGGTCGTTATTCCTAG
>DUVD01000283.1 GCA_012841225.1 Fibrobacter sp. | reverse complement strand
GGCATTGGCGATTTTAAAGGTTGGTATAATTGAGTGGCGCCCTCTTCTGAAAGCTGTGTTAATCCCTTATTCATTTGTTTGGATTTTAAGGGGTTTAATAAAGTGACTCGGGCAAAAAATTCAGGAGCAAAATCAGGAACACCTATAAAGTTGATTTTTTCCCCATCGGTAAGAGTGTCTCCAATATTAAAGATACCTGGATCATTAACACCCACAATGTCACCAGCCCAAGCGTGATCGATGATTTCTTTGTCTTTGGCAAGGAATGCAGTTGGAGAAGCAAGCCTAAATTCTCTGCCGGTTCTAGGATGATATACTTTTTCGCCTCGCTTGAAGCTTCCTGAACAAATCCGTAAAAATGCAGTTCGATCTCGGTGCTTAGGGTCCATATTCGCTTGGATTTTAAAAACAAAGGCGCTAAAAGAGGGTTCGTCTGGGTGGACTAAGCGAAGGTCTGTTTCGCGAACCATTGGAGGAGGGGCTAGTTTAGCAAATGCATTTAAAAGCTGTCGAACGCCAAAATTATTCACTGCACTGCCAAAAAATACAGGGCACATTTCCCCTTTAAGAAAGCGATTTCTATCAAAAGAATCCATCGCTCCTGTGACAATATCATATTGTTCTCTAAAATCAGCAACCCAGCTTTCGCCGCATAAAGCATCTAAACGAGGGTCATCTGCGCCCGTCATTTGTATGATTTCTTGCTTCCCTTCTTGTTTATTAAAATTATGGAAGGTATTATCGTGAATATCGTAGATCCCCTTAAACAACTTTCCTACACCGATGGGAAGAGTAAAAGGAACGACTTTAATTTTAAGTATTTCTTCGATTTCATCTAAAAGTTCAAGTACATTACGACCTTCTAAATCCATTTTATTGATAAAGGTGATAATCGGGGTATGCCTTAATCGACAAACGTCCATCAATTTAATGGTTTGTCGTTCTACGCCATTGACACTGTCGATTAAGACAAGCGCAGCATCGACAGCTGTTAGTGCGCGGTAGGTGTCTTCACAAAAATCCTGATGCCCGGGGGTGTCAACCAAGTTAAATTGACAGCCTTCAAATGGAAAATTTAAAACGGAGCTAGAGACGGAGATACCGCGTTGTTGCTCGATTTTCATCCAATCGCTCACTGTATAGCTGCGATTGGACTTTGCTCTCACATGGCCAGCTTCGCGAACTACATTGCCATACCACAAGAATTTTTCAGTGATTGTTGTTTTTCCAGCATCCGGATGGCTGACAATGGCAAATGTTCTTCTTTTTTCGATTTCTGGATTCATGAAAAGGGCCTCGTTGTTACGAGGCCAAAGATAGGAAAATTTTTGAATAATACGAGCTAGAATCCGCGACGTTCTAAATCTAAAAGCAATTCCTGTAAAGAATCTTCGACGGTTTCTCTAAATTGCCCTACACCAAGACTACAGCTTGCTAAAGGAGTAAGGCGGTCAGCCCCCTTGAATAGACGAATTACGGGAAAACCGCCTTCTTGTGAAAAAGTAACGGATAGTCCTAATAGCAAAGCCCTTTCGATGAGATCACGCATGTTTTAACTCCTGTAAATAATATACTTTAGAGTTTTTCTAAGAAGCGTATTAAATTTCTTTTTAGAAAAGCCCACCATATCAACTTGTGGTTAAATTACACTTTTTACAGCGAAAAAGAACCAAAAAAAAAGAATCAACTTATTTTGTTTATTATGAAAGATGCACATGTACATATTACCCGTTTGCCACACTTTTTGAAAACGGCTACCATATTAAATTCTAAAGGCTACTCCGCTGTTTCTAGCGCTTGTGCGGCTTGGGAATGGCCTGCTTTAGAATCGCTTATTCCTGTTTTTAAAGATTTGACTTTGGCTTTTGGGGTGCATCCCGCTGAAATAGGCCCAAATATCAAAGCAGATTTAGAAACTTGGCGCTTGTATATAGAAAACCATCCTAAATCATGGGTAGGTGAAGCTGGAATCGACAAGAGGTTTTCTGGTTATGCGCCCGGAGAAGCACAAGAAATTATTTTTTCAGCACAAGCAAAAGTAGCCCTCGAATACAAACGACCTCTTGTGATTCACTGTGTTGGCGATTATTTAAGAGTGTTTAAAATCCTTTCCTCTTTAGGATTTCCTGCACAAGACTCACCCATTCATTTTCATCGTTTTCAACCTAAGCTTACTCTTTTAGATCTTATTATAGACTGGGATTGCTTTATTTCTTTGCACTCGGACAGTTTTCGCTCTAAGGATATGGGGACGTTTTTAGCTCAAATGCCTAAGAATCGAATAGGGATTGAAACCGATGCCGACGAAAGTTTTGCAAAACCAGACACTCCTCCTGAAGCTGTCGCGGCTAAACTGCTTTTAGAATTAGAAAAAACAAAAGCATTACTTGAGAAATATTCGAAGTAAACGATTTTTTAGGGACGTGTATGGGCGGTACCGTAAAGGAATATCTAAAAACGTACTTGTTTTAACAATGCTCCTCTCGTGAGAAAAGGCTTTAAAGCCCCTTTCGCCGTGGTATGCGCCCATGCCACTGTTACCTACACCACCAAAAGGCAGGTTATGATTTGCTAAATGCATAATGGTGTCGTTAATGCAACCCCCTCCAAACTGCAAATTATTTAAGACCATTTTTTCTGTCTTCAAGTTGCTAGTAAAGAGATATAATGCAAGCGGGTGTGCTTTTAATTGTAGGTGTTGAATCATTTCATCTTCCGTAGTGTAGGTCAAGACCGGAAGAATAGGGCCAAAAATTTCTTCTTGCATGATTTTTGAATGAAAGGAAACTGGATAAAGAACCGTTGGGGCTATTTTTTCACCATCAGTTCCACCACCAAAGAAAATAGATTCGCCTTTGAGTAAATCTTGCAAGCGATCGAAGTGCTTTTTGTTAATGATTTTAGGTAAATCGTTTGTTTTTTCACCTTGAGGAGCAAATTTATTAAAATAAAAGGCCAAGTAAGAGAGGAATTTCTCTTGAACTGCGGCGTCTACATAGGCAAAATCAGGAGCCACACAGGTTTGTCCAGCGTTTAAGATTTTTCCAAAAGCAATTCGTTTGGCGGCAAGCGATAAATTGGCATCTTTAGTTACGATGGCGGGGCTTTTACCGCCAAGTTCTAAAATTACCGGCGTTAGGTTTTGACTTGCACGCTCCATGACCACTCGACCCACTGCTGGCGAACCGGTAAAAAAGATTAAATCCCATTTTTGCTCCAACAAGGCATTATTTTCATCTCGACCACCAGTAATAACCTGTACATAATTTTCGTCAAATGTCTCAGCAATCATTTTTTTTAAGAGAGAAGCCGTTTGAGGCGCGTAAGCCGAAGGTTTTAATATAATCGCATTCCCTGCCGCAATGGCTGCAATCATTGGGTTAACGATAAGTTGAAATGGGTAGTTCCAAGGCGAAATGATTAAGCAAACGCCATAAGGGTGTGGACTAATAAAGCTTTTAGCAGGATACAAGACTAACGGAGTAGGTACCGATTTTGCTTTCATATAAAAAGAAAGCTTAGAAATCGTGTGCGTTAATTCTGATAGCACGATTCCTGTTTCTGTCATGTAGGTCTCAAAATCGCTTTTATTTAAGTCGGCCATTAGCGCGGCCGCTATCTCTTTTTCGTACTTAAGTACGCTTTGTTTTAATTTTTTGAGCTGACGTAAGCGAAACGCATAAGAAAGAGTTGCGCCAGAGCGGTAAAAGGCCCTGATTGATTCAGTTTTTTTAATTAGGTCCAGTTTGTACCCCCGTTCTTAATTCGAAAGCCTTAAATGTCTCATGAATACGCTTGGCAAGAGCGGCCGAATCGCCGCGTCCTAATTCAATAATAGCTTGTAAAGGGGATGTGCCTAAGTAACGCATTGGGTATGGCGAAAGTGAAAGAATCTCTGCTAAAACCCTCGGGTCCACTGGCGGGAGTTCTGCAAAAGTGATGGCGAGCATCCCCCGACGCTGCTGAATACCTTGGATTCGGAGTCGCCCAGCCCAAAGTGCTATCTCTGTGACCAATAAAAGCATTTCTGCTGGTTCTGGAATGGGGCCAAATCGATCTTTAATTTCTTCACGAATGGACTCTACTTCTGCTTCAGAAGTAATTCGAGCCATTCTTTGGTATAAGGTTATTCTAGATAAACCATCTTCAATCCAATCTTCGGGTAAGTAAGCGTCTACCCCAATTTCAATACGAGGTTGAAGAGGCTTTTCAATAGACCCACCACGCATTACGTCGACAACTTCTTTAACCATGCGAACATAAGTTTCAAAACCTATTTCGGCGATAAAGCCGTGTTGTTCTGAACCCAAAAGATTGCCTGCTCCTCTAATTTCTAGGTCACGCATGGCTAATTGGTAACCACTGCCCAAATCAGTAAATTGCTCTAAGGCTTGGAGTCTCTTAGCAGAATCTGCAGAAATCTC
>DUVD01000002.1 GCA_012841225.1 Fibrobacter sp. | reverse complement strand
GCTACAAAACGGTACCGATGAATGCCCGGTTTTAAGGAGTAATACAGGCGGTTTTGGTTGCCTTTGTAATCAGACTCAGAAGCAAGGTCGGAGTCGATATAGGTAGATAAAAGGAACTCGTCTTTTTCTGAATCGCTAACTTTTAACGTGACTCTGCACCTTAATGAGTCGGTGATGAGTATATGAATTTTAGGTGAGATTAAGTCTTTCAACACCTTGACTGTATCAGCAGAGTCGTTTTTGATTTGCACTTTTGGAATGGTGGAATCGGCGTATACAAACTGACTTTGGCCACATAGCGCCCGCACATTCTCATTTACACAGTAAATTGGAAAGGTCTTTTGCCCAAAGATGCTTTTCTCCCAAGAAACATCTTGAGCCACCATGCCATCTTGGTTTGATGTGTATTGCTCTCCATCAATAGAAAGGGTAATGCCTGGGTTGCACTTGCCCTTTACTTGAAGTGTAGAGGTATAGAGTGTGTCTGCGATACTATCAAATTGGCACTCTGCTTTTTTTAGTAGGGAGTCGATTTGCGTTGTTAAAGTTAAAGATAATGAGTCTAAATCTTCTGGCTTAAAGTCACCGGTTGAATTAGTGTCGTTCAAAATATCATTCAAGCCTTTTGAAAAATCGGGGTTTCCAGATAAGGGATTGTCTATTACTGTAAATCCTGTGGTGCTATCTTGAACTAGTGTTTGCCCTTTTTTTAGCAAAACCTTGTTGCCTCGATTATCGACAACTTCTAAAGAACCTTCTCCAAGTGAGGCGAATAGACCTTTTTTGCCAATGCCAAGGGCGCCACTTGTGCCTCGAATGGCCGCTGTGGCGGTGCCGGTTTTAAATTTAAAAGAACCCGTTTTACCCGCTTGCTTTTGAACGTCAAAGTGGAGCATGCCGCGCTTAACATCAAGAGAGGTTTCTTGAGCACTTTTTTTGTAAAATAATTTTTCTAAAATAATGATGGAGTTCTCTTCGATGGTAATAGAGCTGCCGTCGGGTAAAGAAATAATGGCCTGAGACTCGACTAGTGTTCGGATAAGTTCGGATTCGGTGACCTTAGCTCCTACGCGAAGGGGAAGCCAAGCGCTTTTTGCTTGCTTTTGCCTGGTGACTTCGCCTAAAACGGATCTGACTTTGCCGGAGGAGGCTTCTTGTGCTGACAATGCGGATGTGGCTATAAAGACCGATATTATTAGTGTAATGAGGTAAGAATGCACCATTAATCCTCCGTTGGGACTGCAAAATTATTATAAAAATATAGCTTTTAAGGTATATAAGCGAATCATTGTCGCATTTTATCTTGGATTTTTCTATTTTCTTAAAAAAAGAGGCTATTATGGATATCGAAAATACAGAACCGACTGTTGAAATGACAGATGAAACAGGTGAACTGGTAGTCAAGCAACTCGCTAAAGAGAATTTGACCAAAGGCGCTTGGCAGACGATTATGTTTCTTTATCAAGAAAAAGATGCTAAAACGGGTGAATTTGGAGACCCAAAGGTTTCTATTCGTCGGTACCAAAAATACCAAGGGGCTCTAAAGCAACGCAGTAAGTTTAACGTGACCAATAAGGCTCAAGCAGAAGCCATGATCGCGATCTTTAAAAAGTGGTACGAGTTATAAATGCCCGACCCCAGTAGTTGTAGTTTTAATATTGAGTTTTTATGTGAGGGGCACGTTGCTGATTTCCCTTGGCAAGCGCGGTTTGAACCTATGGCTCGCCGCCTTTTGATCGAAGAGGGCTTTTCTCAAAGCGTTAATGTGGTTTTATGCTCCGATGAATTTGTTCGAAATATGAACAAAGAACACCGAAATATCGATAAAGTGACAGACGTTTTATCTTATGAATGGCACGAGCCTTACTTGCTGGGTGAAATCTACATCGCCGAAAAGCAGGTTAAAAAACAAGCCCCTTTATTTGGCAATACTTACTATGCAGAACTAAAAAGAGTGCTTGTTCACGGGCTTTTTCACTTGTGTGGATACGACCACCTTAGCCCCAAGGATCGCGCTAAAATGCGTTTACGCGAATGTCAGTTTTTAGGGCTAGACCCATACGGAGAGAAGGAATAACATGTGTTTGGACTATAATTATTGCATCGCTTTAATTGTTCTTTTTTTGTTGCTATCAGCGACTTTTTCTTTAGTCAAGGTAGTTTTTTTAATCTTACATTCCCGAAAGGATGCCAGTGAACTGAGCAATCGAGAGGTGCGAATTAATGCCTGTGTGGAATCCAAGGGCTTTAGCGAATCCATTTCTATCGGTAGAATTGCCTCTAATATGACGGTTGCGGTGCTTGGTTACATGCTCGCTCATAAAACGATCGTTTCTTTTTCTAACCCTGCTCTTGCTTTAGCGATTTACCTTGCTTCCGTTGCCATTTCAGTTTACTTGCTCACTATTTTTATCCCTAGTTTAGTGGGGCACTTAAAACCAAAAATGCTTTCTATTGTGCTCGAACCGATTTATAAAATAATAAGCATCCCTGTTTTATGGTTGGCTCGTTTAGTTCACTTTTTTTACAACAAACTCCTTCATTTATTTGGCTACGACGCTAAACTAAGCTTTCTTTCTGAAGACCAAAGAGAAGCTATTCAATCCGATATGGGGCATTCTAGCGAGGACGATACGCTAGAAGATGATGAACGCCAAATGATTCTCAATATTTTTGACTTTGTGGAAACTCCCGTGCGCGAAATCATGACTCCTCGAGTAGACATGTGCGCCATAGAGGTTAACTCCTCTTTAGAGGCGACTATTAAAGTGCTCAATAGCGAACGCCACTCGCGCTTGCCAGTTTATAAAAACTCGATAGATAATATTATTGGTATTCTATCTAATAGGGATTTTTTGCAATGGTATACAGAGCATAATTCAGAGGTTTTTAATCTCGAAAGCTTAGTGATGCCTGCATTTTTTGTGCCTTACTACAAAAAAATAGATGACTTATTAACAGAACTTCGCCGTAACGGCACTCAGCTCGCTGTGGTGATCGACGAGTACGGTGGCACCGCGGGTCTTGTTACTGTTGAAGACATTCTCGAAGAAATCGTCGGTGAAATTAAAGATGAAGACGACGAAGACGAAGGCGTTCAAAAATTAAAAGATGGCCGGTATATTTTAGACCCATTAATCACGATATCGGATTTAGAATACGAGCTTAAAATTAGACTAAAAGTCCCCGAAAATTCACATATCGAAACTCTCTCGGGCTTAATTCAAGCGGCTCTAGGCACAATTCCCTCTCCAGGCGCCGAAGTTGAAATTGAAGGTTATAAAATTCGCGTGCTAGCCATGGATGGCAACCGAATGGAAAAGGTCCTTCTGTTTGCGCATAATGGCAAATGATTTTAAGAAACAGTCGACTCTATAGTACCATCAGAAAATTGAGTGGTGATTTTGCTTCCCGAGGTGATGTCTTTTGAGTGCCGAATAATTTGCCCTTCGGTATTTAAGGTTAAGCTGTAGCCTTTTTTTAATATAGTCTTGGGGTCGGACATTTTTACTTTTGAGCTAACCACTTCAAATTTTGTTTTTTCGAGATTGTAGATTTTCCAAGACCCAATTTTTAATCCCTCTTGAAATCGCACTAAAATTTCTCTTTCTACTTTAAAATAACGAGGGGGCATTTTTTTTAGAGTGTCTTGAAATCGCATCAGCTTTTCTTTTTCGTGAATGAAGAGTTTAGCTGTTTTATAAAAAATGGTTTCTTGAATAAAATGGAGGCGTTCTTTTTCTCTGGGGAGCTTTGCTTGCAATCGACTGCGAATTTCGAGTGCCATATCTTGAACTTTAATCCAGGCCTCTTCTACGCGCTCTACTAAGTATTTGGCGCAGGCCGTTGGGGTAATGCAGGCGTACCAAGCGACAAGATCAACTAGGCTTTGGTCTATTTCGTGGCCAATTCCGGTTAGCACAGGCCTGGGGTAAAGAGCAATGGCGCGGCATAGTGCTTCGCTATCAAAGTAGTTGAGGTCTGTTTTAGAACCACCTCCGCGAATAATGCACACCACATCAATATCGTCTATGAGCCTTAATTTACCGAGTGCTTCTAAGATGGTGTTTTCGGTTTCGTTTCCTTGCATCCGGGCAAAGGCTTCTGTTACTTTAAACGCATAAGGAGACGATTCTAATAAGGTGCTAAAGTCTTGATAAGCGGCAGTTTTTTCTCCAGTGATTAAACCTATATGAAGCGGTAGCGCAGGAAAGGGGAGCTCTCTGTTTTTTCGGAGTAGGCCTTCGGCGTGTAATTTTTTTAAGATCGCTTCTCGAGTTAAGGCGAGTTCGCCTAGGGTGTAAGCGGGGTCGATGTTTAATACCCTAGACTGAAATTTCCCATAAGGGATATAAAAATCCGCTTCTACCAGTAAATTGACTTTAAGCTGTTCTTTTAATTCAAATGGTTGAGGAAGAGAGGCTAGCTTCTTTTTTAATACCGAGTAATCCGACTTGAAAATAAATAAAGGGAGCGTGGCTACCGGTTTAACGTCGCCCTCATTAAATTCGGCAAGGTTTAGGTAAGTCATGTTGCCGCGTTCTGCAATTTGGGTAATAACACCGTGAATCCACACCGGTGGGATTTTTTCTACGATTAAATTTTTGACTGCGGTGAGGTACTTGCTAACAGGATAAGACTTGGTTTCTTGGGACATAAGGGTAAACTAAACTTCAACACACTTCATTACAAGAATATTAGGGTTTTATTTGTATTTTTTATTCAGGTTTCGTTTTCGTAAGTAAATAATAGCTATTTTGTTTTTGAATCGATTTAGATGGAGGAATTATGAAACTAAATCAAGTATTGGGTGCCCTGTCACTCATGTTACTTATTGGGTGTGCTTCTAACCAATCGCTTATAGATACGTCTATTCAGCAGGCGGAAGCATTAAAAGCAATTGCAGCCGAAAACAAAGCGGATAGCGCAGCTACCGTTAATGCAGATCAAAAATTGAGCGAGGCCATAACGCTTAATGAGAAAGGCGAATCAGATCCAGCTCTCTTAGCAGCAAACGAAAGTCTCTTAGAATATCGTTTGGTTTTTGCACTAGAAACTCTTAATGCCTTAGAAAAAGAACACGATCTTTTGCTTTCTGGCGTAAAAGATGCCAAAACTTATAACGAAGTCTTACTTCGAATTTTTGACAAAACAAGGAGAGCCAAATGAATATTAAGGTAATTTTATACGCGTCTCTTTTAGGGGCCTCCTTGGCATTTGCGAATGTCCCAGAAACTCAAGAGAAAACGCCTCTCACCCTTTGCTTAGAATCACTCGAAAAGTTAAAAGCAGAAATTCCTGACAACGCCTTTGACGCAAAAACAACCTTTGCCGAAGTGAGCGTAATTGCCAATCAAATGGCTCAACTAGAAGCTAAAAGGCCTAAAGCTCCAGCCTTATCTGGTTTTGAAAAGCCTTGCTCGCTATATGTAGCCTTAATCAAGACGCAGTCCAAAACACAAGCCGTTAGAAATACGATGGCTTCACTTTGGCAAGAACGCGTATCGGTTATGGAAAACACCATTGCCTTTAAAGATACCATTAGCGCTTTTTATAACGACCAAGCCGCTGCTTTTGCTTCTGCACTAAAAGAAGAAAAAGCACTCCTCGCTTTAACAAGTGAAGAATTAAAGCAAAGGGCCCTCGCTCGTGAAGACTCAATCAAAGCAGCTGCTCAAGCTAGAGAGCTGGAACTTAAAAAAGCCTTAGCAGAAGAAGTTAAAAAAGCAGAAGAACGCCAGCAAGAAGCAAGAAACAAGCTCAATAACTTGCAGTCTAAGTTAATTCAGGTTACAGAAGATGCACGCGGCATTATTTTATCGATGTCCGATATTTTATTTGACGTCAATAAGGCATCGCTTAAGGCAGACTTAAAGACGAGCTTAGCAAAAGTATCCGGAATTTTATCGGTTTATCAAG
>DUVD01000282.1 GCA_012841225.1 Fibrobacter sp. | reverse complement strand
GTCCAAGCGTTACGCACCCTTCAAAGGAATAATTTCTGGCAAACAACGCTCGTCTTTTTACCTGGAAGGTATGAGATTAAGCGAACAAGGCAACTCATAGAAGAAGCCTTTGGCTACCAGTCACTTTCGGTTATAGAACTTTTTAGTGGGCAAGGTAAAGAAGAACTCCAACGCCTATTTACACCAACAAAAAACCCAAGAGTGGTTCTCACCACAAACGTGGCCGAAACCTCTCTAACCGTGCCCAACGTAACCGCTGTAATCGACTCCGGTCTAGAGCGTATCTCCGAATACGAAGAGAGCAAAGACATCACTACCCTACGCCTTTCTCGAATCACACTTCAAAATGCAATTCAACGCACAGGAAGAGCAGGAAGAACACAAGAAGGCGTTTGTATTCGCCTTTGGGAACAAGCCGAAGAAGAATTTTTCTGTCCCGAAATTATTCCCGAAGTTCAACGAACATCCTTACTTGAAATCGTTTTACAGCACGCTTTTTTAGCAGAGCACTTGGGTATTTCTCCTTTTGAGCTCGGGTGGGTCTCTCCGCCTAAGGAATCCACTTATAAATCCACTTTAAGTGCATTAGAAGCCCTTCATTTCTTAAAGGACGACTACATTACCCCTTTAGGAAAAAAGGCCTTGCAAGTGCCCCTTTTGTCCGTTACTCTTTCGGCATTTGTTTTAAGCACCACTAAACTCTCTGATTCGACACTAGTCGCTATCGCTTGGATTGACTCGGGAACAGCATTTCTTCAACGTCAAAGAAAAGCCTTTAATTTAGAAGAACTCGCTATGGAAAACAGCGCCTCAATGCCTAAAGAAGTGCGTTTTACTTATAATCGGTTACAAGAATATTGTGAAAAAGAAAATAAAAAGGATGCCAATAATGAGAGGGGAAAAACAGCCTTATTGTTTTTAAAATTTTTTAGTAGCGAACTCTCAATAGCAAACGGTAGCGCTTATAAAACGAAAAACAATAGCCTTATTCAAATAGACGAGGCCACTAAAAAAGAAGTGAATGCCCTTATTCCTTTTGCTGTATGGCGCACGGAAAATCAACGAAAATCAGAGCTTCGAGCTAGTTTGTACTACCCCATTCCTGAATACTTACTACATGACGATAGCGATCAAATAGAATACGAAGTGCAATGGCGTAACAAACAAACCCGTTTTATTGGTATAGAAGTGCGTCTAAAAAATGACATCGAAATCTCTAGAAAAGAGATCATCCCTCAAGAAGCCTCTTCAGAAGTACTAACTAAATTAAAAGAAAAAACGGCATTCGCTTGGCTAGAAAAAATGGAGCGAGAAAGTTTGTCTCATCTCTTTGAAAATGAAGAGACCTTAAAATGGCTTGTAAAAATGAAACTCGCGGCAAAGTATTTTCCAGAATATGAATTTCCTAAATGGAATCAAGAAGACCTTACTTTGGTTAAAGAAGAATTAGTCCAAGGCGTATTTTTGCAAAGAGACATTAACCCCGAGCGCTATTTAAAGATTTTAAAAGAATACTTTGGCGAAAGCATGATCCCTTGGCTTATAAAAACGTTTCCAGACCACTACCAATTAAGCAACGGCAAACGCGGCAAATACACTTACCTTAGCGAAGAACTCGTAGAAATTGCAGCTAGGCTAGGCGATTTTATAGGCATGCAAGGCAAGCACACCATTGCAGAAGGGCGCATTGCGGTACGCTATGACATTCTTGCCCCTAATTATAGAACGGTACAAAAAACATGGGACTTATCTGGATTTTGGGAAAAAACATACCCCGAAATTCGAAAAGAACTTCGGGGCCGTTATCCAAGGCATCCTTGGCCAGAAAAAATTTAAGACTTATTCTTTATTCTTCGTACACAGCAATATCCCAATCCGTTGGAAGCAATGGCTTAGCAATATCAACATGATCATAGGTGAAGAAGTTTTCTTCTAGGCCAATGATTTCGCCGAGAATGGCGTTAGAACAAGTTTTAGGGTCTAAGCAGGTACTTGTTTTCAAGACCAAGTAGCTTCCAATGCGATCCCAAATACCCGTCTTACGCTCTTTGGCTACTGATTTCTGTTCTGCAACCAAGTCAAAGGAGCCCGAGGCATTAAAAGTCAAAACCCAATTGAGCGAGTCTTTGGCAACCCAAGTTTTAATAATATCCTTTTTATCCCAAGCTTTGCTTTCAAAGGACGTTTTGGCGCAAGTGATAGTGTCTAAAGCAAATGTCTCAGAATCAACCTTATATTTAAATAGCGCATTAACAGGCGCATTGTAATAGGTAGGGCGTAAAAGTAGATTGCTTCTGTGAATGTCAAAAAGACCTGCCGACCAGAAATTAGTGTCTCCAGAGCTCTCTTTAATAAAACGACCATCAGAGAAAAACTTCAACGAAAAAGCATTTTTGCCAATACCACAAGAGAGTTTAACGTTATAAATATCGCTTGCTTTATGATGGTAGGCAGGCTGCAAGAAGAAAGCTATTTTGTTTGCCGAAGCGTATTCACCGTCGTTAATCGAATACAAAATAACAGTGTCTTTTACAATAAAAGAGAGAGTTGTTATGCTATCAACCATAGCTCGAATGGCAGCTCCCATAGTAGTATTTGCATAAGCAGCGGCTGCTTGGGGATTTTCTAGTTTGATAATACCATTTTCAAAGTTAGAATTAGCGACAATCCAACCATGTGACTTATCCTCAGTCGTTTCGCCTTCTTCAAAAAACCAGATCGAAAAAAGACCATTTTTACCAGCAACCATATAGGCGTCACCACCTAAAAGCTTGCCTAAACTGATGTTAGTAGGCATATCGCTTAAAGTCGCACGCCTAGCACCTTCTGGAATCTTTGAGTCATCTATACTCGAAGAACTACTAACTGAAGAAGAAGAAGAAATTACGTCTCCTGAACTGGAGGAAAGGTCTTCACGGTCGGGATCAGTAGGAGATTTTTTTGTGCAACCTAAAAACAATAAAATTGATAAAACCCCTAAAAACAATGCACCTTTTTTAAACATAAGTACCTCTTTATTTAATATGATAAATGTAACTTTATAGAGCGCAAAAAAGAAAGAAAAAAGAAAAAATTGAAAATCATGCAAAAAAGCGTGTCCAAAACTAATGTTTTTTATTATTTATTGCAAAATAATGCAATCGGGCTTGGCGCATAAGCAAAATCAACTTGCGCTGCTTCAATAGATGGCGCAGCATCATAGCGAAAACCGGCTAAAGCTTGCTCAGGTGAAACTCCAGACGCCAAAAAAAACATCCTTAAAAAAGCAAATGCATGGCATATAAACAAAGGAACAGCAATGATTGCCTTGCGCTTCCCTTCTTGCTTTAAAATACCACGCGCCATTTG
>DUVD01000043.1 GCA_012841225.1 Fibrobacter sp. | reverse complement strand
TGTTTATGGTAAGTCTTACTAACCCAAGGAATCTCGTCTAGATTCTCGATTTTTGGGCCTTCTGGTTGGAAATCAATTTCTCCGGTTTCTTTACGGAAGGCGAGACCAGCTATAGAATTAACGTCGGCGATATCGCCACGTAAATGGCGCACTAAATTTCGAGCAGTATTATCGGCTTCACCTATAATACAGAAGTCTAAATTCGGTTCCATTTTCATGGATTCTAATGGTTCAGCGCTCGCATGCGTCCCCATAATAGCTGTTTTTACATTAAAAATAACTTTAAGCGTTTTTACCACTTGAAGGTCGTTTAAGATGCTTGGAGTACTGGTGCTCAAGACAACTAATTCTGGCGAAAAATCTCGGATTTTAGCAATAGTCGCTTCGAGATCAAGGCTCATAGCAGGGCTATCGACGAGTTGAATCTCATTGTTGTCGGCTTCTACGTTTCCAGCAGCATAACTTAAAAACATCGGCCAGTATAAAGTGCTCGATTTAGTAACGCAAGGACTGCGAGACTCGCGGCTAAACATCGGATGAAAAGGAGGATTTAAAAATGTGATACGCATAGGCAGAAACAAAATACATTATAGTAAAGAAATAAGCTACATTTCTTTGTTATGAAAATGAATTATTATCTGTTTTTTATCTATATATTTTTAACGGCCACTTTTTCCGAGGCAGTAACAGATTTAGATACTGTTAAAACCTACTACTCGGATGGAACCTTATCTCGAATTTACACCACGTTAAAAGGAACGGCCCTTCGCGAGGGAGTATCTATTTCTTACCACCCTAATGCCAAAGTCGCTGTGGAAGCTGTTTATAAGGCTGGCAAGTTAGACGGTGTTTTTAAAAGTTATTATGAAAACGGAAACCTCATGCAAACTACAGGGTATAAAAATGACCTTGAAGAAGGTATTTCTATGAGTTATCAAGAGTCAGGGATAAGAAAACTCAAAGAAGTATACCGCGAGGGTGTTTTGCATGGAACTTCATCGGAATTCGATGAAAAAGGTGTTTTACGTCGAGAGCTTCCTTACTTAGAAGGTCATATACACGGTAAAGCTAAAATTTATGATAGTCTTGGTTCATTAATAGAAGACATGGATTTTGTTAATGGCGTGCGGGATGGTTTTTTTCGACGTTACAACAGAGGTCTCATTGTTCTTGAGTCTGAGTTTAGACTAAATCGATGCGTAAAAAATTGTCAGTGAATTCGTTTTTTCTTTTTTCGAAACGCGGAGAAAAACATATAGCCAATAAACAAAACGCCCAGGCCTAAAAGAATCATAGACATTTCGCTACTGTATTTATTGACAAGGTCTTTTTGCCCGTGGGCAAAGTAACCGAGTATGGCGAGCAAGATATTCCAAAAAGTCGCCCCTATAGCAGTGTAAAGCGCAAAGGGTAAAACCTTCATGCCTGCAAGACCTGCTGGAATAGAAATTAGCTGGCGAATTCCTGGAATCAAACGACCAACTAAAGTGGAAATGGCGCCACGTTCTAAAAAAAAGGATTCCGCTTTTTGGACTTTAGTGGAATCGAGTAATAGAAAGTGCCCAAAGCGACTATCGGCGAACTTGTATATAAGAGGCCGTCCTAAAAACTTGGCTAGGTAATAGTTGATGAATGCACCAGCTAGAGCGCCTAAGCTAGCAAAGCAAACTACTAAAACGATATGTAAACCGGAGTTGGGCTGCAGTGCTTTATAAGCCGCAGGAGGGACTACTATTTCTGAAGGGAAGGGGATAAAGGAACTTTCGATTGTCATTAACAAAGCGACAGTGCCATAATTTAGATGAGTGTTGTACCATTCGATAATGGCAGCATAAATACTAACGTTTTCCACCACGCTTGAATTCCTGGAGAGCTTGTTTTGCCTCAGTGACGTATTTACCTTCAGGGAAACGCTTTAAATAGATTTCATAATCTTTTTTGCGATTACCTTCTTTAACGAGAAGGAATATGCCGGTTTCTGCTTTGTCTCTAAAAGCACCTTCGGGCTGATCATTTAAGTAAGCTAAATAGGCTTTGAATGAATTTTCTTTTTGAGCTTCTTTAAATATTTGGTAATCGGAAATCACTTTAATTTTAGCTTCGATTATTTCTCGATTAGGATTATCAGGATAGTATTGTAAAAACATTTGCATCATTTCAAGATCGTTAGATGCCATGACTTGTGTAAAACGAGAGTCTTCTTGCTGTACTTGATGTTGCTTTAAGTTGACTTTGCTGTTGTCTAGAGACGCATATAAATGCTCTTTAGTATTTAAGTCTAACGGTTTACAGAAAGCAAGGTAGCTTTCAAGAACGTCTGCAAACTGAACCTTTGTAAAATTGCTGCTTACATCTGGGAGTTCACCATCTTCAAGGAATAGTTTATAATCTCTTTCGATAGCCATGCAATCCCATTCAGACAGAGTGTCTTTGACCTCGCTGTTTTCGCGTAGGACGTTGTCGCGTCCTCTTAATGAGAAGCGCATTTTGCGATCACGACGAGATTCCTTGCCAAACTCAAGAGAGATTTCGAGAGCTACTCTTACAGGCAATTTGTTTGTAATCGACTCAAAGACAAGACCAGAATAGCCATCTGGAATTTTATCGAAAGCAGCTTCTGCGGGTTCTGATGCCCTAACATCTTTTAGCTCTTGGAACTCTTTTCGGACATTGATCCCGACCTTGAGGTCGCCGTCCCTGAATAATTCTGTTATGCGGTATTCAAGAGCACTTGAGACGAAGTAGTACTTATGGTATGAGACGTAGTTACGAGCAACTTCAAGGAATTCGTCTTTAAATGAAAAACGTTGCAACCCAAATCCGCCTAGAACGCGCAAATCAAAATTGCCTGCAATATTAAATGAAAAACCAATGAGCGCTGCGGGACTTACAGAAGAAAAAGAAAGGATTTCATTTCGAATAAGAGCGTCTTTAATTTCTACACCATCGTTATACTGGTATTTAGGGTGAGACTCTATTTCTTTAAATTGAAAAGAAGCGGCTTCAATTCCAAGCCAAATAGTAAAAGGAACATCTAGCTTAAAAGCAGGTGTGAAGAGTGGACTCCATAGAATCCCAAAAGATAATGGAATTGTC
>DUVD01000042.1 GCA_012841225.1 Fibrobacter sp. | reverse complement strand
GGCTTCAAATTAAACGTCGGGTAAATCAAAATATTTTTTTCTTTGCCAAATGAAGCTAAATTAATTCCTTTGTCTACAACCCTATTGCTAAATGCATAACGAAGAGGAGTGACAATGGGAAAAACTGCTGCGCTTAAAATAGGTTGGAAAATATGAGAAAAAGGCCAAATTAGTGCCTCCAACCACACAGGTCTATCTGCTAGTTCTTGTGTACTTACTTTTTTTTCAAGTTCTTCAGATTCAGGCGGTGAGACTAAAGAATCTTCATTCGAGCTCGCTTGTGCGTTTAAAGAGAGAAAAACAAGCAGAAAAATCACGATATGAAAACCGATGCTCCGATCTACGGGGCTATTTTTTATGTTTTCTATAATTGGTGTCTTTGCCACTGTCCGTAATTTAATAAATTAAAGTTATGTTTTCATTCTTTTCTCGACTTTTAAAAAGAACTCACCGGCACTCATTGATCATTTTAGCGTTATCTATCTTGATTTCTGTGGCAATGATCTATCCTGTGTCTCATTTAAAATGGGAATTGCAGTTAATTGACGCACTACCCGAATCATCTTCCACAAAGAGAACGTCTAAAGCTCTCGAAGAAGAATTTGGCGGTCTTGGCACGTTGACTCTAGTACTGGAGTCTCCGGACAGTCTTAAAAACGCTTCGTTTGTAAAACGCCTTGTTCATAAAATTCAAAAAGATTCATTGGTGGGCCATGTACAATACGAAAGCGACTTTCGCTTTTACAAGGAAAACCAGTTTTTATACATCGGTTATAACGACTTAGAAGATATTCACAAGAGGATAAAAAACCTTAAAGAAAAGAAGGCACTCGAAGCAAACCCACTGTGGGTTGATTTAACAAAAAGCGACACTGCATCAACATTCTCTTTAGAAGAAATTTCCTTTGTCGATATAGAGAAAAAATACTTAGGTAAGCTTAAAAATTCATACACTAATCAAAGCGGCACTATCCACATTATCGACATCTATCCTGTTAACAATATTTCCGATCTCTATTCTTCTAGAAGGCTTTTTTCTTCTATTACAAAAATCGTGCAAAGCGAAAACAAGGATTCGATTCAGGTACACTATACTGGAAAAGTCAACCATGTTATTAAGACTGGAAAAACGCTCCTTCCCGAATCTAAAAAAATGGGATTCATCACCGCTTTTTTTATCGCTATTTTACTGATGATCCGTTTTTATAAACAACCTCAATTAATTTTACCTGCCGCATTTCCTATTGCCGCTTCTATTTTTTGGACTTTAGGGCTAGCGGGTATTTTATACGGTAGGATTAACCTCTTCACTTTATTACTCGCATTAATAATTCCGGGTCACGCTTGTCAGCAGATTATTCACCTTTTAACACGTTACGCCGAGGAACGCCGCCAAGGATTAAGTCCAACATTGAGTTTGGAAAGTTCTACTCTAGGCATTGGACCCGCTACAGCGGCATCAAGTTTTATCACAGCAGCTACTATTTTATCGCTCTCACTTATGCCTTTAACGGGAATTCAAGAACTCGGCGTATTAGGTGCTATTGGTATACTTTTAAATTGGTTTTTGGCAAATACCCTTTTACCAGCCACTCTCATTTTTTTACAACGAAAAAAAACTTTCGAATTACTCGAACCCAAAGAAATTATCCCTTTAAATAAACACCTCTATTTTTCTTACCCACACCCTAAGTTTTTATTGGCATTTGTTATTTTCATTACCATTATTTTAATCCCTCAAGGCATTTTTCCAAAGTTTGAATACGATTTTAATAAAACTGAAAATCTGTCTCAAGAAAAACGCATTGATTCTCTTTTAAGCGAAACACATTACCCACATTATGACCCTGCAATTATTTTGTTTGAAAACGCCTCTATGTCTGAGGAGTTTTATGACGACTATTTAGAAAAAAGAAATGCAGGCAAGACGCAGACTATTGCTTCAGTGGCAACATTTGCGAATTTATTACCATCACAACAAGAAAAGAAAATCGTTAAGCTTCAAGAAATTCGATCGGAATTATCACCAGAAGTGCTAAAGTATTTTAAAGGATCTGACTCCATTAACGTACAAAAAATATTAAATTCATGGAATATTTCGGAATTAAGCGAAGACGATCTACCTCTTAACAT
>DUVD01000041.1 GCA_012841225.1 Fibrobacter sp. | reverse complement strand
GTTTTTTCCCAATATTGCAAGTCACTCGCCTTGCCTGCCCCTTGACCAAATGTTTTTGTCGGGGTATTAACGCTCACAAAAATGATGTCTGCTTCTCGAATAGCCGGAACGACATCGGTGCTAAAAAAAAGATTTCGACCTCGCGCTCTTTGAACTACTTCTTCTAAGCCTGGCTCAAAAATAGGAAGGGTTTCGCTGTTCCATGCAGCAATGCGCTCGTGATTAATATCTACAACCGTTACTTGCAAATGGGGGCATTTATCCGCGATGACAGTCATCGTAGGGCCACCAACATAACCAGCGCCAATACACAAAATTTTTGTTTTTGCTTTCATTTTTTAAGCCTTTATATAAGACAATAGGAGGAATTAATACTTGCCATACTTATAGCCATAACCATCTATTTTGCTGTGAACGTACTTATTAATCACCACCGATTTATGCACTTTTTCACCCGACCCTTTGGTGAGCATATTAATCCCTTCACGAATCGCTTCGATAGAGTGACGATTGTATTCGACTACCATAACCGCTTGATCCGCATGACGACAAACGAGCATTGCATCGGTAACAAGCATCACAGGAGGGGTATCGATTATGATCACATCAAATTGAGGTTTCATTTGATCTAGTAGTTGAGCGAATTTTTTAGAACCCAAAAGCTCTGCTGGGCTAGCTGGCGCCTTGCCTGCCACCATCAAACTTAAATTGGGTACGCTTGTAGAATGGATCCCTTTTTCGACGGGAATTTTTCCTATCAAGATGTCCGATAGCCCGTGGTCTTTTCGAATTCCAAATTCTTTGTGCAAACGCCCTTTACGCAAGTCTGCATCGATTAGCAATACCTTTTTATCCATACCCGCAAAAAGAGCCCCTAAATTTACAGACACAAAGCTTTTACCCACAGCTGGAATCAAGCCACTCAATACGACCACATTGCAGCCGTCTTCGGGCATCATAAACTCAAGAGATGTCCGGAGTGTACGCATCGATTCAACAGCAACATCATCGGGGAATGCCACCGCTAAAGGCATTGTCTTTTGCACTGAAACGGCAGTGCCTTTAGGGATTTTAGCGTAAACACTAATACCTAACTCGCGTTCTATAACCCTAGCGTCTTTAACGCCACTATGGAATTTTTTTCGAATAGAAACATAAACGACTGAGAAACAAAAACCTATAAATAACGCCACTATTATAATGAGTTTCTTTTTTGGACGTACTGGGGTTCTGACATACTCGGCATAGTCCACAATGCGAACAGAGCCCATTTCTCCAGCGGCCACCAACCGAAGCTGTTGAATATTATTTAACATGTTGGTGTAAAGGAGTTTATCGAGCTCAACCTCACTAGTAAGTCGTAAGATTTCTTGCTGCGTGGAAGGTAATTTTTTTGCTTGACTCGCTGTACCTGCTAACTCAGCTCGGATGGACTCGACCTGACGATCCATGGTTTTGACTAGAGGATGGGAGTCGTTAAAAAGACGCACTGACTCTTCGCGTTTTTGCTGTAAATTCAAAATTTGTTGCTGAAGGCGCATTTGATTTTCTAAAACAATACGCGTTTCTGTATTAATGTCCACAGAACCAACTCGGTAGCGATAACTGTTTAATTCGGCTTCCGCACTATCCAGCTTTCTTTTGACGTCAGGGATTTGTTTTTCTAAAAAGGAAAGTGTCTTTTGTGCCTCTGCACTTCGCTGCTCCACATTCTGGCGCAAGTAAGCATTAGCCACCTCATTTACCACACCAACAGCTCGATCGGAGTAAATATCTTGATACACAAATTCTAAAATACCCGTTTTTTTGCCACGTTCAGAAACAGAAAAAGCGGACTTAAAAGCCTCGATCGCATCTAACCTTTGGCGATACCACACTTTAAATTTTTGACCTGCCTTAGCGTCCATGCGCATGACACCTAAGCGAACAGAATCACCCGCATAAGCAGCAGTCGAAGTGACGCCAACAACGCCCGAAAGTACTTTTTTGTGGTTATAATCAAATAAATCAAAAGAAGTACTGTCTTTAGCAACTACAAACCAAGGTTCACCGCGAAACTCTTCTGGAATAAAAGCCTTCGGTAACGAAAGCTCCTGGAGGTCTAAGCGCCCCTCTTTATGGAATAACCGATCCAGAAGCCCGACCGGAGTCGATATGTATTGTAAGCCACTGCGATCCACAGCAGCCCCCATGACCTGGCGACTTTGCACTAATTCTATTTCGGTTTCGGCTGGGCTTCCCTGAGAAAATAAGCTGCCTAAGTCACCCATTAAGGCGCCACCACCTTTTTTTGTTTCGATTTGCAATAAAGCGTTTACTTCGTACACAGGGCGAATCCAAAAAGAAACAAAAACGCCTATTACGGAAGATGTAAATAGAAAAAGTATTACAGCATACTTATACTTCCATAAATCGTGAAGCAATTCAATAAATTCATTTGTTTCTTCTGGTTTAGAGGAAGACGCCATATTTAAAACACCTTAAAATTAATCTTACATTTCATAATATAAAAATGTATAACAATGCATTTTTAACTCGAATAAAGTAAAAAAAACGAACTTTTTTGTCTACAAAGCAAAAGCAAAAAAGGCCTCTTCTATGGATTAAATCACTCTTTTTTACCTATGTGCTCCAGGTAGTGCCTTCTGGGCCATCTTTAATGGTGACATTCATCAGTTTTAGTTCATCTCTAAGGCGGTCACTTTCGGCCCAATTTTTGCTTGCTCGAGCAGTTGCCCTAAGAGAAATCAGCTCTTCCACTTTAGAAGCGTCGACAACATCTTTTTTTGAGGCATAATCTTTACGAGGGTGGTCCAAACATAAGCCCAAAACGAGATCAAAATCGAGAACTAAAGCGGCTTTTTCACAATCCGCTAAGTCATCTTTTAATACGCCATTCAAAATACCTAATGCTTTTGGCATATTGAGATCGTCGCCAATGGCCTCTTTAAATTTATTTTGCCACTGTTGAGCGCGTTCACTTTCAATTTTCCCCGCCTTACCAATTAAAGCATCTGTTTTCTTATGGAGGTTTTTAAACCCTTCTCGTGCGCTTTCTAAAGCTTCCCACGTGAAGTTTAAATAATTGCGATAGTGACTTGTTAATGCAAATAAGCGGTAGTCGAGTGGATTGAATCCTTTTTCCATCAAAAGAGAAACCGTCAAGAATTCTCCGGCACTTTTGCTCATTTTATCTGAACCCATACGCAAGAATTCACCATGCAACCAAAAACGAGAAAAGGGCTTTCCAGTAGCACATTCGCTTTGAGCAATTTCATTCGTGTGATGAACTCTAACATGATCAGAACCACCGCAGTGGATATCAAGCGTTGAGCCTAAGTGATGCATGGCCATGGCCGAACATTCTATATGCCAACCAGGAAATCCTATGCCCCAAGGGCTATCCCATTCCATGGCGCGTTTTTGGTTTTCAGGGCTAAATTTCCACAACGCAAAGTCGGTGACAGTGCGTTTTTCGCCCATATCAACTCTTGAACCTTGCTGCAAATTTTCTACATCTAAATGAGCAAAATCAGGGTAACGCGGGAACTTAGCACTGTCAAAATAAATACCGTCAGAAGTGCGATAAGTATAACCTTTTTCTTCTAGTTTTTGGACCAGGGCAATTTGCTCTTGAATGTGGTCGGTAGCCTTACACCAAATAGAAGGTTCTATTATGTTTAACGCCTTCCAATCCTTCATGAATGCTTCTGTGTAAAAATCCGCGACTTCCCATACAGATTTGCCCGTACGAGCAGCACCTTTTTCCATTTTATCGTCGCCGTCATCGCCATCGCTGGTGAGATGCCCAACATCGGTAATGTTTACTACATGATTAACCGCGTAGCCGTAATACTCTAAAACACGGCGAAGAGAATCTTCGAAAATATAGGTGCGGAGGTTGCCAATATGAGCAAAATGATAAACAGTAGGGCCACAACAGTACAATCGAACAGCAGATTGGCCTTCGGGGAGAGTAAATAGTTCTTTAGAACGAGTAGCAGTATTGTAAAGATGTAGTGCCATAATGCGCTAATTTAGAAAATACAATAAAAAACGGGACATTAAAATAATTTTTGCTCAAATAAAGCTTCTTTTTTTTTTCTACAAAAAAACAGCCTTATGTTTTTGCTATTTTTTACCCGAAAACAATATTTTTAAAGGTTTTTATGTCTATTTCTAATCGCCCTGTTCGCGTCCGTTTTGCGCCAAGTCCCACTGGTTACTTACATGTGGGAGGTGCTCGCACTGCTATTTACAATTACTTTTTTGCCAAAGCAATGAAGGGTACATTTTACCTACGCGTAGAAGATACCGACCGCAAGCGCTATAATGAAGAAGCACTTCAAGACCTATTTCGCGATTTAAAGTGGCTTGGCTTACAATGGGACGAAGGTCCCGGTTGCGAAGGGAGCGTTGGTCCTTACTTTCAAAGCGAACGTTTAGGTATTTATGCTCGTGAAATCAAAAAATTACTCGATGCAGGCGATGCTTATTATTGCTTTTGCAACGAAGAACGCCTACAAGAAATAAGACTCGCTCAAGAACAGTCGAACGCGCCTGTAACTGGGTACGATCGCCACTGCCGAAACCTTAGCCGCGAAGACGCAGAAGCGAGAATAGCCGCCGGAGAAAAAGCCGTTATCCGCTTAAAAGTGCCCGAAACAGGCATCACTGCTTTTGACGATGTGATTAGAGGACGAATTGAGCATCAAAACGAGCTCCTCGATGATTTGGTGTTAATTAAAAGAGACCAATACCCCACTTATCATTTTGCAAGCGTCGTCGATGATCATTTAATGGAAACCTCTCACGTGCTGCGAGGCGACGAATGGATTAGCTCCACGCCTAAACACATTCTTTTATATAACGCCTTTGGTTGGGAGCCTCCTATATTTTGTCATTTACCTGTAATTTTGGCGGCAGGCGGTGGCAAGCTTTCTAAACGAAAAGGAGCTGCTTCTGTTGGTGATTTTCGCGACTTGGGTTACTTGCCGAAAACCCTTATCAACTTTTTGGCGCTCCTAGGCTGGAGTCCTGGAGACGATCGAGAAGTCATGGGCATACAAGAAATGATCGATGCCTTTTCTTTGAATCGCATTAACCCAAAAGCAGTTGCTTTTGACGAGAAAAAGCTACAATGGATGAATGGGCAGCATATTCAACGCGCCGATAACGATCTTTTAGCGAATGTCATTAGAAAAGGGCTCGACGAGCTAAAAATAGATACCTCGTCTTTCAATGCGGATTACTTGCTATCTGTTGTTGGTTTATTAAAACCTCGCGCTCATTTTTTAACCGATCTCCCCACAATGGCGGCTTATTTTTTCACTGCTCCTACAGAGTTTGATGAAAAGGCAAAAAAGAAAAACTGGGGCGAAGGTTCGAGATCTATTGCGCAGTCTGTTCGAAACGCTCTAGAACCACTATCCGACTTTAACGCCGCAACAATTGAACAAGCATTTCAAGCACTCTCGGAATCAAGCGGGCATGGCTTGGGACAATTAGTGGGCGCAGTGCGACTCGCCGTATCCGGCTTGAGTGGCGGTCCTGGGCTTTGGGAAATGTTTGAGCTGATTGGCAAAGAAAATGTATTAAACCGAATTCAAATAGCGGAAGCCTTAATGGAAAAATGAGAAAAGCGTTTCTTTATCATATAGAAAGCAAGTCTTTATTTTGCAGGCGATGCCAAAAAGTCTGCAATCATAAGCTATTTGCCCGAGAACCTTACTCGGTTTGCGGAGGCATCCGCCCCCACATCCCCCTTTTATGTTCTTGTGACATCTGCTCCACTTATTTTATCGCTTTTTCTCAAGAATTCAGTTTTTTTTGCGACTCACATAAATCGGAATACACCAAAATTTTAGGCCACAACCGCATTATTCCAGGGAACTGGCTTTATGTTAAAGGGAGTGCAAGGCCCGGCATAGTAAAAGGCGTATTTCATTCGGCAACCGAAGAAGTCATTATCGTTAGTCATAACAATGGCCCAGATGAAAAAATAGAGCGTCCTTTCAATGAAGACGAATTAGAACTGTACCCGAAAGGGTATCGACTGATGCCCGCCCAGAGTGGACAAACCCTTATTGGCGACCCCATCTATCACGTGTTAAGGGATATGTTTGGTGTATCGGTAGGCATTGTCAATGACGGGAAAAAAGAAAAGCAAGCCTTATTATTAGAAAATAATACGCTGCTATTCATAACACTGCCCGAGGCTTATCAAACAGCACCTAACGCTCAATTGCAAGAACAAGTGCGATTAAAAATTAAAAGCGCCTTTCCTGAGCTCATAACCAATTTATCTTACAACGTAGGGCAAGGCATTGTTTACATTAAAGGAACTGTGCCCAACATTCGCATCAAAAAAGAAATTCGTGAGCTTTTAGAATCGATCCCTTCGGTTCGTGGCTGTGTTGATTTTATTGAGGTACAACCAACTTTGAGTGTTTCTGACCATGTTTTAAAACTAAAAGTGCTTCATGTTTTAGAAGATTTAATTTTGCCTATTTTCGATTACAATGTCACTGTAGAAAACGCTAAAGTAACAGTGCATTCTTACTACCATTTCGAAAACACTCCTGTCGATTTAGAAAAGCGCTTAGAAGTGGTGGACGGCATTCGCGATCTTTCTTTGCTTTTGCAAATTTCACCAACAGAAACAAACCATCATAAAACGCTGTGTTTTAATGCCAGTAGAGCCCTAAAAGAACATCCTAAATTAAAAGACACCTGCATCCGTGTTTCTTGTAATGGGAAAAAAATGATTTTAGAAGGTCGAATTCACTCTATAATGCAAAAAAGCCAAGCTTACTTTACAGCGATGAGATCAACTAAAAAAATCTCTATCGAAAACAAACTGCGTATAGTTCAATCTTCAGAGGAATAAAATGGCATCTACTTACGAGAAATTAACTCGGTTAAAACTTAGGCTAGCCACAACTCCAGCGACGGTAGAAGAACTAGCTCGCTATATGGATTGCAACTCGCGAACAATATTCCGTTTTTTAAAAGACTTAGAAATAGAAAATTGCGGCTTACGAAAAATAAAAAATCAAGGAACTCCCAGGCGCTTTTTTATTGAGCAATCAAAAAGTAACGTTAACACGGCTTTAATTCGTTCCCTCGAAAAACTGCACAAGGAAGTCGCTTCTAATGCAGAAATTCGTTACACTAAAGTCATTCGCAAGGCCATAGATACTCTTCAAGGAACTGTGCCTGAACAAGAACCAGCGCCAGAAGCGATTTCTTTAGACCCCGATTTTGTAATCGATCACGGTCCCTTTTCGGAATATAATATTTCGGAAACAAGAATTGAGCGTTACCTTATGGCTATCAAAAAACGCCAGTGCATGCGGATTCAATATACCCAAGGGTCTAGTGGAGAAAGTCAAAAATTAGAGATACGACCTTTAAAATTAATTCTTCGCATGGGAACACTCTACCTTGCTTACTCCACTGAAAGCGCAAAAAAAGCGAAACCCAAATTACTTGTTGTAAAACGCATTGTACAAGAATCTCTTTTGCAAGAGTTTTTTCAACCCCAAGAAATTGACGTTCAAAATTTCTACAAGTATTGCTATGGCAAATGGGCTGGCGACTTTGAAACCAATACTTTACTCAAACTTGTCTTAATAATAAGAGAGCCTTGGCTAGTAGCTATTTTTAAAGAAACCAATTTTAACCCACCTGCAAAAATAAAAAAGAGCAAGGGTAATACTTTTGTAGAGCTCCAATTGTTTGACACCCCTGATTTAAGAAAATGGATTATTGGTTTGCTACCCGAAATTGAAATACTAGAGCCCCTTTCTTTTAAAGAAGAAATCAAGAAACACCTGCAATCTGTAATAAAGAACATTAAATGATTTCGTATAAGTTATCCGATTTTGATTTTCACTTTCCCCAAGAATTAATTGCAAACAGAACAGCAGGAAAAGGCAAAACGAAAATTCTTCATTGTCCTAAAAACGGAAGCAAATGCTCCATTATCCCATCGGCAGAAATCGTCGATTTATTTGACCCTAAAGACTGCTTAGTTGTGAATAACACTAAAGTAATTCCTGCAAGACTATTTGGTGAAACCACCCACGGTGGAAAACTAGAAACTCTTCTTGTGCAAGCGCTTATTCCTTCAAGCACTGGCGAAGCGCGCTGGGAAGCTTGGGTAAAACCAGGACGAGCCTTTAGCGTTGGCAAGCAATTAACTATAGCAGGCATTTCTGTTTTTGTAGAAGACATTAAAGAGGATGGAGCAAGAGTCTTACGCTTTGATAGCACACCAACGGAACTCGAAAATGTGATGAACAAAGAAGGGCATGTACCACTTCCACCCTATATTGCTCGCCCAGACGACGAAGACGATAAAAAGGCGTACCAGACTATTTTTGCAAAGTATGCTGGCGCTGTAGCTGCCCCCACGGCAAGTCTTCACTTTAGCGAAGAAATGCTTTTGAAGCTTAAAGAGAAAGGGGTTTCTGTTGCGGAAGTTACTTTACATGTAGGCCCTGGCACATTTCAAAACATTTCAGTAGAGGACTTTCGCGAGCACAAAATGCACGGGGAGTTTTACGAGTTAACCGAAGAGAATGCTCGTATTATTAACGGCGTTAAAGAGGCTGGCGGCCGCATTATTACGGTTGGCACCACAAGTACTCGTGTGTTAGAAACCATAGCGACAGGGATAGGCAAAATCGAAGCACAAAAAGGCATTACCCATGCGTTTATTTATCCCGGTTATGAATACAAAATAGTAGATGGCTTACTCACTAATTTTCATTGGCCTAAAAGTTCTTTAATCTTACTTGTCGCAGCGCTATTTGGTAAAGAAAACACCTTAGCTGCTTATGCACAAGCCGTAGAAAATGAAATGAAGTTATTTAGCTACGGCGATGGCATGCTTATTTTATAACCGCGATTCACAAACGCCGATTTCAGAGTCTTAATTTATATCTTTTCCATCTTATAAACAGCAGGAAGGGCTCTATACTCGGAAGCAAAATCGAGACCGTAGCCAACTGCAAAATAGTCTTCGATAGAAAAACCAACAAAATCTGCGTGTATTTGCACTTGCCGCCTTGATGGTTTATCTAAAAGCACACAGGTCTTTACTTCCAATGCACCACCCTCGCGGACTCGATTCGACAAAATAGAAAGCGTATTGCCTGTATCTAAAATATCATCAACAATCAAAACGTTCTTATGCGTAAAGTCGATTGCATTCCAAGGAAGAATTTCCACGCACCCAGTACTTTTTTGAGCATTGCCATAACTCGAAGCATTCACAAAGGCTATTTGCACTGAGGGATCCAAGCGACGAACTAGGTCAGCAACAAAAATAAAAGAACCTGTGAGTACACCTAAAACAAGATCCACCTTAAATTGCGAGGTGATTTGTTGCCCTAAATTCCTAATAGAGCCTTCAATTTCTAAGGCCGAAATAACAGGCTTTTCAGAGATTTTATAATCCATCCGGGCGCTCGAAATTGAGCCAGTCAAACATGGGCAACAAGGCTTGTAACGGTCCATTTGGTGTTTCTTTAAAGCGATTGTACGTGGCAAAAACCTTGTTTTCTAAAGACGTTTTGTCGATATACAGCTTTAAAGAATCGGCCATCGAAATAAGGCCTGTAATATGGCTCACAGAATCTGCGTCTAATTCTTTAGAGGCTTGATCGATTAAATCCATTAATTTTTTATGGAATAAGCGCCCTGTACCTCCAAAGGAAAAATTAGTCCGTAGGATTTTTGATTCTTCGACCAACTCATCAACTTGAGCAAGCACCGTTTTATCTGCTTTTTCGAGGTAGCTTAACGCCCCTCGATGAATACGGAAATTAATTTCTAAGCTTAAAACCTTGCGCATCGTATCTGGTAAGGTGTGATCTGGATCGGCGAGACTGTCTACTGTTAACCCTTGCTGCACAGCAAAATTAGAGAAATAATCTGTAATTTTTCCCATATTCTTACGAGTTGACAACTGATTAATCACTTTTAGCGCATCACTCATTAAGTCACGGAAACGCACCACATAGCAGCCTGGATATAACGCCTTCAAGTCAGCAGTTGAAATATCTGGATCGGAGACGAAATTCAATTCGCCAACTTTAACTTCACGGACGACAATATTGATTCGCCCCAGGTTGTCAGTAATGACTAAAATTTTAGACGACATTTCTTCTTGAATGCGTTTATCTCGATAAGACGAATCCACTAAGGTCTGACGACGGCGCGACGATTTTTTCTTGGTATGAATCCGAGGGTCTCTATCGTAGTAGAGGTCATCTAAATTTAGGTGATAAACGACAGCGCGCTCTGCCATGATTTTCATAAGAATAGGCACTTCTGGTGTTGCCAAACGATTAAACACCTCAGCGCCAGTTAAGTGGTTTTCATTAGAGGTAGCACGACCTAATATGCTTAGCACTTCTTCTTTAATAGGGTGCCCATTAGGTAAAAATGGTTTAAAGAGCTCTATGGCTCGCAAGGCATAGCGCATATTTTGTACGGGCTCAAGCCCTTCGATGTCGTTAAAAAACCAACCACAGCTAGTGTAGCTGAACATGCAAAACTTTTGTATTTCCAAAAGTCGAATAACTGCTGCTTCGTCTTTTTCATTATCTGGGTTATTTAGGACACGAGTTAAGAAATCTTTATATCGAGCATCGTCTTGAGGATCTATTAAAACATCAACATAAAGGTTTCGCGCATCCCAAGGGTCGAGCGAAGAATACTTTGGAAATTCGGAAACAAAAAAATCATCGGCGGTCTTTTTCAAGTGATCAAATGCTTCGCGTAAAGGACCGCGCCATTTTTGGTTCCACTCGGGAGGACCTCCTGTGGAGCAGCCACAATCGCGAATCCAACGCCCAACACCATGAGCACAGCTCCAAGCGCTGCCTTCTCCTTGCACGTTTTTTAAAGTCACTTCAAACTGTGGTGGAAACTGTTCTAAAAACCAACCGTAATTGACCGGGATCATTTTGTTTTCTGGTGCATAACGATTGTAAAGCCAGGCAGCACACATGTCACCAAATGGCTCGTGATGGCCATAAGATTCACCATCAGTACCAATATTAACTAACTGAGGGTCTGCTTTTTTAACGTCAAAAGCGTCTTTAATTCGCTTGCCAAAAATATTAGCGTCGCGCAAAAGGTGTTCAAAACCCACAGCACTGGAAAGGCCTGGGTTATAGAAAAACACATCTAAATAGCCTTCACAAATAGACCGACCACCTGCGTCTTTTGGATAAATTCGATAAGGACGAGTAGTGTCTATATTGGTATTTGAACAATCTGACCAGTGTGAATCGCTTATTTTTTTAAATGATTCTGCTTGGGTCGGAGACAAAATAGTGAACTTGATTCCTTCGTTAATCAAGTCAACAATCGTATCCATATTAATGGCGGTCTCTCCGAGCCACATGCCCTCGGGCTTTCGATTGAAATGGAATTCAAAATCGCGTATGCCCCAGCGAATCTGCGTAATTCGGTCTTCTGGAGAGGCAAGAGGCATAATCAAATGGTTATAAACTTGCGCTATAGCATTGCCATGACCGTTAAGGCGCTCTGCACTTTTTCGATCGGCTTCTTGAATGCTATGATACGTTTCGGGCGTTTTTTTTCGAATCCAACTCATTAAAGTTGGACCCATATTAAAACTCATGTATTCGTAATTATTAACGATGTCTTCAATACGACCCGAAGGCGTTAGCAACCGGCTCGCCCCATTCGGGCTATAACACTCTTTGGCGATACGGTCATTCCAGTCGTGAAATGGGCTAGCACTAGGTTGGTTTTCGATAATGCCAGTCCATGGGTTCTCGCGAGGGGGCTGGTAAAAGTGTCCGTGTATTGTAAAGTAAATTGGCAATTTCAAAGTCATAGTGCTAATATAAATATCTATTTCTTTTCAGCGTCTTTTTTTTCTTGAACTATGGCGTCAATCACAGCCGCCACGGTTAAATTGAAAATATCGCGAACAGTACTTTCGACGTCAGTAAAGTGAATAGGCTTTTTAAGCCCCATTTGAATAGGCCCAATGGACTCACCAACGCCCATCTCCAATAGCATTTGATAAGTGGTATTAGCCGAGCTTAAGCAAGGGAAAATCAAAGTATTGACAGTTTTGCCTTTTAACTTATTAAAACGATATTTATTGTCTCTTAAGTCTTTATTTAAAGCAAAATTAACCTGCATTTCACCGTCAACCACATAATTTGGATACTCGGAATGCAATTTTGCTACAGCATTGCTCACTATGCTAGAAGTACCGCGTACTTGCTCTTGATCGGCGCCAAAATTCGAATAAGAGAGCATTGCCATAACTGGCTCGTGCGCAAAAAAACGAACTGCATCATGAGTGAGTTTAGCAATATTAACTAGAGTGTCGGCATCAGGGCTTCGGTTAATGAGTGTATCTGCAAGAAAAAAGACCCCTTTTTTGGTACTCAAAATTTGGAGAGCACCAAAGTGCTTGTATTCATCACGAATACCAATAATCGATTTTGCAAGAGCGATACTTTCGGAATACTTAGAATAAACACCCGTGATAAAAGCATCTGCATGCCCTGTTTTCACCATCATCATGCCAAAGTGGTTGGGCTCGTACATGTCGTCGCGAGCCTCTTCAAAGGTCACTCCATTACGGCCATTTTCTTCTGTGAAAATAAGCGCAAATTCACGACGACGAGCAAATTCTTCAGGGCTTCTAGTATTGATGATCTGAATTCCCGAAAGATCTAAATGCTCTTTCTGAGCAGTCATGGTAATGCGATCTGGATTGCCGAGTAAAATAGGAAATGCAACACCTTCATTCTTTGCTTGAACGGCTGCTTTAATCATATTAATGTGCATGCCTTCAGCAAAAACAACTCTCTTAGGATTACTGCGGGCAGTTTCTGTAAAGCCACGCATCATCTTATTATCGTAACCCATCATATCGCGAAGACGATCGTAATAAGCATCCCAATTGGTTATCGGTTTTCTGGCTACTCCACTTTCGACAGCTGCTTTGGCGACCGCCATAGAAACTTCGGTAAGAAGGCGAGGGTCAAGGGGTTTTGGAATTAAATATTCTTTGCCAAATGAAAATCTTTTGGCGTTGTAAGCAATGTTCACTACATCGGGAACAGGCTCATGAGCGAGTTTAGCAATCGCCCTAACAGCAGCTAGCTTCATCTCTTCATTGATCGTAGAAGCGCGCACATCAAGAGCACCTCTAAATATATAAGGAAATCCAATCACGTTATTTACTTGGTTTGGATAATCGGAGCGACCTGTTGCAAAAATCAAATCACCACGCGAAGCCATTGCTTCTTCGTAAGACATTTCTGGCGTGGGGTTAGCCAAAGCAAAAACGACGGGTACGTCTGCCATGCTGCGAACCATGTCACGAGTTAAAATATTGCCTTTAGAAAGCCCTAAGAAAACGTCAGCACCAACCAAAGCGTCTGCAAGTGTTTTCAAATCGTTTCGATCCGTCATGAATTCTTTTTTATTAGCTGAAAGGTCAGTACGAGCTTCGTTAATCACGCCTTTACTGTCGACCATAACCAGATTTTCTTTTTTAAGACCTAAAGCAAGGTAAAGCCTAGTACAAGCACTTGCAGCCGCACCTGCACCATTAACGACCATTTTAATTTCGTTAATGTTTTTATTGGCGAGCTCAATAGCGTTTAAAAGCCCTGCCGCCGAAATAATAGCTGTACCGTGTTGATCATCGTGCATCACGGGAATATCGAGTGCTTCTTTTAATTCGTCTTCTATTTCAAAGCACTCAGGAGCTTTAATGTCCTCTAAATTAATGCCACCAAAAGTAGGCGCAATGCCCTTAACAATTTCGATGAATTTTTTGGGGTCTTTTTCGTTGATTTCAATGTCAAAAACATCGATTCCAGCATAAATTTTAAATAAAAGAGCCTTGCCCTCCATTACTGGTTTACCTGCCATAGCGCCAATGTCGCCTAGCCCTAAAAC
>DUVD01000281.1 GCA_012841225.1 Fibrobacter sp. | reverse complement strand
GGCCTTACTTTATTGATCGGAAAATGGTATCAAGAAAAGTGGGCTCTTTATTTACGCGGGTTTTCGCGCGGGCAATTGGATTTGTTCGGGCAAGATCCGCTTAATTTTAACACTAACTCTCAGGACTAAACGGATGAAAAATGCTTCCAAGTTAATCCTTTTATTAACCGTTTTGGGCTTTTTAGTCCTCATAGCGAGCGCGTTTTATTTTGGCGCCCCTTTGTTCGGTTGGATTATTATCTTTTCTATTTTTTCCATATTTCTTGCCTCGAGCATACGCGACTTCAAGTTGATGCAAAAAATTGAAGCGGAAAGAGAAATCTTAAAAGCGCAGTCTAATCATTTAGACTTAAAATTAACGGATTGTGGAGTTGTTGGTGAACGCATTGCCGCTGTTCAAAAGCTCTCTTCTCGAGGAGTGCCTTTTTCTTCTCAATTGGTTACCGAGATTTTAGATGCTAAGGCCGCGTATCAAGTGGGCAGAAGCATGGGTGGCGTGGTCGTTCTTTTAGGGCTACTTGGCACGTTCTTTGGCTTGATGCTTGCCGTTTCTACAGCGGGCTCGGCAATGGACAACTCGACTACGCAAAACACACTAAACACCATTCAATCTATTTTTTCTAGCATGAAGGGTATTTTTGGAACCAGTTTGGCTGGCTTATTTGCGGCATTGATTTTGAATGCAACGCACGCTTTGGTAGAAAAAGAAAATGCAGACTTTATCTCTGATTTAGATAAATTTACCGTATTTGATTTGATCCCTACTTTTAGCCACGAAGAAAAATCTTCAGACACGCAAGTGCACGAGCTGATGGGTACAATTGCCGCCAACATGCAAAAAAATCAAGAGGCAACGCTCTCTTCCATATCGGAAACGTTTATCTTTTTGCAAAAAGAAGCGACCAACTCTTTAACTGAGATCGCTAAGAATCAATCGAAATCATTAGAAGCCTTTTTAACCCAGGCGCAACAAAATTGGACT
Organism: Fibrobacter sp.; assembly: GCA_012841225.1. GTDB lineage: Bacteria > Fibrobacterota > Fibrobacteria > Fibrobacterales > Fibrobacteraceae > Fibro-01. The sequence continues at coordinate 644 of DUVD01000281.1, read as the reverse complement.
TCGATGGAGCACTTTGCTACTAAAGAAATTCAAAGTTCAATAGAAAGCTTGTCTTCAACGTTTGCAGAAAATACATCTAAACAAATGGACTCATTTAAAGAACAATCCAATCAATTTATGCAAACGATTGCTACTTCTGCAGAGTCTACACAAGTTCGTCAAATGGAAGGCTTAGATGCCCTTCGCTCTATCGCAGCACAAATAACCGATAAAGCACAAACAGATTCTTCAGCATTTTCTGCTACCGTGGCAACGGAATTTGGCGCCTTTGCAGAAAAAATCCAAACCGCCTTTGGCACTTTAACCTCTTCGTCTTCTACGCTTGTCGAGTCGCAGCAGCGTTTGATTACAGACGTAGAATCTCGAACCATGAAAGAGCTTGAAGCAGCCGAAGTGCTCGCCGAAAACATTTCCGAAGCCGCCACGCTCATGCGCGTCAATCAATCGGAATTTGCTGCGAACTTAGAAATCCTTCGCCATGGCCTAGAAACAATAATTGAAAAACTTTCTGGTGACACCGCCGAACACGAAGAAGAAAACAACTTTATGGAGCAGCTCCAGGCATCTTTACAGGCCTTCCACGAAAGGGCTAGTGAAGTGCTTATGGAAAACGCAGTAAAGACTCAAGAAATTCTTTTAGAAGT
>DUVD01000280.1 GCA_012841225.1 Fibrobacter sp. | reverse complement strand
CCGCGAGAGCCACCGCCAAAAATATCTCCAAATTGGCTGAAAATATCCTCAAAGCTAGAGAATCCTTGCCCGCCGCCAAAGCCACCACCAAAACCACCGCCACCAGGTGCGTTGTGTCCAAAGCGGTCGTATTGGCTTTTTTTAGTGGCATCCGAAAGGACGTCGTAGGCTTCTGCAGCTTCCTTGAACTTTTCTTCTGCCTCTTTATCACCAGGGTTTTTATCGGGGTGGTGCTTAATCGCTAGTTTTTTATAAGCGCGTTTCAGCTCTTCTGCACTAGCGTCTTTCGCTACTCCAAGTACTTCATAATAATCGCGTTTTGTAGCCATAATAAATCTCTGTTCTAAAATATCAAATCAAGTTTTATACGCAAAAAGGGATTACTCTTTTTTGAAAAAGAGAATCCCATTTCGCTTGAATGGCTTTAGGTAAAGCCACCCGGTTTATTTTTTTTCATCTTCATCGACGACTTCGAATTCGGCATCGATTGGACCATCATTTTTGCTTTCTGCTTCGGGTTCTTGGCTGCAATCACCACCAGGGCATCCACCATCGGTTTGTGCGCCAGCACCTGCTGCTTGAGCCATGCTTCCTAGCATTTCTTGCAACTTGTCTATAGCTGCTTTGATTTCTTCTTTAGTGCCGCTTTCCTTTTTATCCTTGATATCTTGGATTGCTGCTTCTAACTGAGATTTAGTGTCGGCGGGGATTTTGTCGCCCGCTTCCTTAATCTGGTTTTCAGCTTGGTAAGCCATTTGTTCTGCTTGGTTTTTCACATCAACGAGTTCTCTCGCTTCTTTGTCTTTTTCCGAGTTGGCCTCGGCTTCTTTAACCATGCGATCGATATCAGCTTCGGAAATGCCACTAGAAGAAGTAATCTTAATAGACTGCTCTTTTCCGGTTTCTTTGTCTTTAGCGCTGACGTGTACAATACCGTTAGCATCAATGTCGAAAGTCACTTCAATTTGAGGCACGCCGCGCTGTTTAGCGGGAATCCCTTGTAAGTCAAAGCGCCCCAAAGTCCGGTTGTCGCGAGCAAATTCGCGTTCGCCCTGCAATACATGAATAGTCACTGCAGGTTGGTTGTCTTCGGCTGTGGAGAATACCTGGCTCTTTTTGGTTGGAACCGTGGTATTTCTTTCGATCAACTTAGTCATCACGCCACCGAGAGTTTCGATGCCGAGTGAAAGTGGAGTTACGTCAAGGAGAAGCACGTCTTTCACAGCAGAGTCGCCAGAAAGAACAGCACCCTGAATGGCAGCGCCAATGGCGACAACTTCATCTGGGTTTACGCCTTTATGAGGTTCTTTGTTGAAGAACTTCTTAACTGCTTCTTGCACAGCAGGAATACGAGTAGATCCACCAACAAGAATAACTTCGTCGATCTCTGAAAGAGTTAAGCCAGAGTCGTCAAGACACTTGCGACAAGGTTCAATAGATCTTTCGACAAGTTGAGCTGTCAATTGATCGAACTTAGCGCGTGAAAGAGTCAAGTCGAGATGCTTAGGCCCAGTGGCGTCGGCAGTAACAAAAGGCAAGTTGATCGATGTGCTTGTTGTCGCAGAAAGGTCAATTTTTGCTTTTTCGGCGGCGTCTTTTAAACGTTGGAGAGCCATTTTGTCTTTTTTAAGGTCAATTCCAGGATTGGCCTTTTTAAATTCATCGCTAATCCAGTTAATGATGATTTGGTCAAAGTCATCACCACCGAGCATCGTGTCGCCATTGGTCGCCTTTACGGTGAACATGCCGTCGTCGATTTCGAGGATAGAAATATCAAAAGTACCACCACCTAAGTCGTACACAGCTACTTTTTCACTCTTTTTAGAATCTAAACCGTATGCCAAAGCAGCGGCTGTTGGTTCGTTCACAATGCGAAGCACTTCTAATCCGGCAATTTTACCAGCATCTTTGGTGGCTTGACGTTGAGCATCATTAAAGTAAGCGGGAACAGTAATGACCGCTTGAGTGACAGCTTGACCGAGATAGTCTTCGGCAATTTTTTTCATCGCTTGAAGGATGATCGCCGAGATTTCTGGTGGTGCGTATTCTTTTTCGTCAATTTTTACGCGAACAGGACTAGTGCCACTGCCAACAAGGTGGTAAGGCGTGTTTTTTTCGGCTTCAGAGCATTCTCCAGCCGTGCGACCCATAAAGCGCTTAATAGAATAAATGGTTTTTTCTGGGTTTGTAATAGCTTGACGCTTGGCAACGTGACCAACAAGGGTTTCGTTATTTTTGCCAAAAGCGACAATAGAGGGTGTGGTGCGGAAACCTTCCGCATTTGCGATGACCATTGGCTTGCCGCCTTCCATTACAGAAACGCAACTGTTGGTTGTACCAAGGTCGATACCAATAATTTTGCTCATAATTAAATTCTCCTAATTTGTATTCTTTTACTTTGTATATGGCAAAATGCATGCCAACTCGGCAAATGCTCTTTTTGAAGCAAAATGGCAAGTTTAGAAATAGGCTGTTTCATTTTGAAATGATCCATATAGCTAAATTGTTTTATTTTCCAGCAGAGACGATTACTTTCGCCGTTTTAATGATTTTATTCTTCAATCGATATCCTTTTTGAAAAACTTCAATGACATGATTTTCTTTAACATCTTCTGAAGGCTGTTTTAGAAGAGCTTCTTGGCAAGAGGGGTCAAAAGGCTCGCCGACGGGGTTGATTTGTTGGAGTCCTGCTTCGGTGAGGACTTTTTCAAACTGATCGTGAATCATATCCATCCCTTTAGCGAAGCCATTGATGTCGCAGCCTCGGTTTTCGGGAAGTGAAGCCCTTTCAAAATTGTCTAGCACTTCGGAAAGTTTTTCTAAAAGCTTAGCATTGGCTATTTCGATAAACTCGAGCTGCTCTTTAGCGGTACGGCGGCGATAATTGTCAAATTCGGCCATTAAACGCAAGTACCTATCGTTAGCGGTCGCCAAAGCGGTCTTCAAAACCTCTGTTTCAGAAGGTTGATCAACTGCTTCTTCTTGAAGGTCATTTTTATTTTTGCAGGCAAAGGCTTCTGCTTCGCGAATGATTTCTTCTTGTTCTTGATTTACATTTTCATTTGTTTCCGAATCAGCCATTTTTGTTCCTTAATAAAATGTAACATGTTTAACCACTGATAAGCAAAAAGCATGCCGAAAAAACAAATCGGCCTTTTTAAGCTAAAAAGAGTGTAATAGGCAGCGGTAAATCCCCGCTGTTTCATTTTGAAACGTTTCCCCGAATGTGAGTTAAAAGCAGCTTTTTGAATTGCACGATGTAAATAATTGTAAATTAGTTTTATGATGAAATTACTAGCGAATTCTCTTAATGAAGTCCTTTTAGGCAAAGAATCTCAAGTCCGTATGCTTTTGTGTGCTCTTTTGGCCGATGGTCATGTTTTAATCGAAGATGTGCCCGGCACAGGAAAAACAACCCTAGCTAAAGCATTAGCCGTAGCCATAGGCGCCGAATTCTCTAGAATCCAATTTACCCCTGATTTACTGCCAGCCGATGTGACGGGAGGCGCCGTTTACCGCCCGAGTACTGGCGAGTTTGAAGTGCGTAAGGGACCCGTATTTACGCAAATTCTCCTTACCGATGAAATCAACAGGGCCTCACCTAGAACACAAAGTGCACTTTTAGAATCAATGGAAGAGCGCCAAGTCTCTTTAGAAGGAGTTCGTTATGCTCTCCCGGAGCTTTTTATGGTGCTTGCCACGCAAAATCCGGTGGAGTTTCATGGCGT
>DUVD01000279.1 GCA_012841225.1 Fibrobacter sp. | reverse complement strand
TTAAATCAATTATGGATGGTTATAAATAAAGTAACAAAAAAAAATATTGAATACCAGTTTTTAAAACATCGATTTTTTTTGAAAAAAGAACCGTTGCTTGTGCAATCTTCTTTTAAAAGTTACCTTAAATGAGGTTAAGGAGCTGTTTTGTTTAAAAAAGACCAAAAACAAAATTTATTGACTTCAAGGCAAAGGGAGATTTTAGGGCATGTAGCCAAAGGCTACACTAACGCAGAAATTGCCCATCATTTGTGCTTGTCAGAAAACACCATAAAGGTACACATGGCTCGTCTTTTTCATGCTTTGGGTGTTTCTAATAGGACAGAGGCCGCTCTTTGGTTTCAAAGCTCAAATGCGAAAATGGCAAGGCCAGTTCAAAAAAAGGTAACCAATACGCTTGTTTTAATTATGGGTGAATTTAAAAGCAATACGCTGCCTTGTGGTTTTTTGAGAAGAATAAAAGATCAAGTGGTCTCATTGTTGTCGTTAAAGACATTTATAGATGTGATTTTAGAACCCGATTTAGGTGATTTGCATAAAAATTACTTTGACGCGTTAATATTAAAGGCAGGAGTGGAGCAAATCGATTCTGCATTTGATTTGAACGTACGGATCGAAGATTATAAAAGGCACTCGTCCATTTGGAATCAAAGCCTTTCTAATACGTCGCTTTCTGGAAAATGTTTAGAAGGTTGGTGTGCTCAAGCGATTGCGGCTAATGCATTTCGTTTGCTTATTTCTCACTACCAAATTCTAGAGCCAGAAAACCTAGATGCCCCAATAGAAAGCTCCTGCAATGTTATTTTTGGCCTGCGTCAACTCGATCTTAGGAGCCGCCAGTCAGTAGGAAAAGCGAGCCGATTGTTCGCTGCCATGCTTAAGTCTAATCCTAACCACATTTTTGCGTTATATGGCCTTGCTGCCATAGATTATTTCGCATTGGTATCGCTTTATAAAGGCGATTCAGAGGAAGCAAAAACGCGTTTTATTCACTCGCATCAAAAACTCAAATCACTTTCGCAATGTAGAGCAGAATCTTGGTATGTTCAAGCATTGAGGCAAATACTTGCAAAAAACATTCCTGGGGCCATCTTTTTGCTTAAAAATGCAATTCGTATTGACCCTTCTTTTCAAGTGTTTTATGCCTTGCTAAGTCAGCTTTACTGCTTTACAGGAGAGCATCAAAAGGCTTTTGAACTTATGGACTACGGGGTTTCACTTTGCCCTGAATTTCGTTATGTGGGGAGTAATTTAGTTCTCTTAAGTATTATTTTTTATGGATTAGAAGAATACGAAAAAAGTATTAGCGTGCTAGAGGAGAGTTTTTATTTGCAAAGCCCTATTTGGTTTAGTCGGGGGATTTATGTTAGCAGTCTTTATATGAACGGGCAAAAAGCAAAAGCAAAAGAAGAAGTTAAAGGCTTGCAAAAAAACCTAGATACGGTAGATAAAGCAATAATACAGAATTTTATTGACTTACTAGAGCCTAAAATGAAGCAACGTCTTATCAACTCTTTATCTAAGGTTCAAGTTTTTATCAAAGCAAAATAGCGTGTTTTTTTATATTTATTCGCTATTGATTAAGAATCTTTGACAATATACTTTAACTCGGTGCCGCCATCGAGAGGGAATTTGGCGAGCAGGTCTTGCGGCAAAAGAGATTTTGCGTCTTTTGGTAAATCGATAGGGGTAAAAGAGGCTCGCCCTTGGCATATAGAATAGTGCCCTGAGTTTTCTGGAAAAACAGAATCATAAAAATTAAAGTCGGCGGTTTCTAGGGCGTGCATGTCGGCGTATTTTTGCAAGTACTGTTCTGGAATAAGTACTCGGCATAAGCCCCAGTCGTTTATAGGATCGCCGCCAAAGTCAAAGCCATCGGGGGTTTCAAAACTTAGTGTAGAGCTCCCCATCGGGGCAAAGCCAAACTTGGTTTCCCAGCTATTAAAATCTTTGTTTTCTTGGATAATCCAAACGGCTAACTGACTGCGATCTTTAATGCGCTTGAGCGACTCTTTAATGACCCTGCCTGCAAGGCCTTTGCCGCGATGCTCTGGCTCTGTGCCAAGACCATATAAATAGCCTACATTCCCCCAATCACTAGAAAAAGAATGGGCGTGAAACATAGCAAGCAACTTGCCTTCTTCAAACAGAAGTACTCGGCTTTCTTTATTAGAATAGGGGAACATATAAGAAACTAAAAATTCATTAGTGTCGTCAAAACAAGTTTGCCAAAGCTTCCATACGGCTATTTCATCGCTATCTTTTTGAATGGCCT
>DUVD01000278.1 GCA_012841225.1 Fibrobacter sp. | reverse complement strand
TTGACTTTGCCCGCTTTGTGTATGCTTCTCAAAAACTCGATGACAGTATCGTAGGCCTTTTTGTCTAATATAGAATGTCGCTTACTACTCATTAGTGTCTAAAATGCCTCATACCAGTGCAAACCATTGCAATACCAAGTTTATTACAAGCGTCAATCACTTCTGGGTCTCGGAGAGAACCTCCGGGTTGTACCACATAGCGAACGCCTGCAGCAGCGCAAGCCTCGATGTTATCAGCAAAAGGGAAGAAAGCATCGGAGCCCATCACCACTTCGCCAAAGATTTTCTTTTCGAGTTGTTCTCTAGTTTCGCCATCGCGAAGAGGCATACGAGCGACATTGTCTCTAACGCGTGGTTGGCAGAGCCTTAAGTTGGAGTCGATTCGATTTGGCTGACCTGGGCCAAGACCAATCACATTAAAAAAGCCAGGCTTATATTCGTAACCCATCACAATCGCATTGGATTTAGTGTGTTTAGTGACTATCCAAGTGAAGCGGGCGAGAGCTTCTTTGTTTGCTGGAAACTTAGCGTCGGTAACGCATTCAAATTTGTCCCAAGTACCTACATCGCGGTCTTGAACAAGAAACCCGCCAATCACATGTTTGTATACTTGGCGAGCTTTAGGTGCTTCAAGCTTACCTACTTCAAGTAAGCGAATGTCTTTAGATTTATTCTTTAAATAGTCGAGAGCGTCGTCGTCAAAGCCTGGCGCAAGAAGTATTTCAACAAAGCGGCCTTTTAAAAAGGTAGCCGTTTTTAAATCCACTTTTCGTGTTACGGCAATTACCGAACCAAAAGCCGAAACAGGATCACCAGCCCAAGCTGCTTCAATAGCCTCGTCCAATGTCTCGCCAGTAGCAAGCCCGCAAGGGTTCATGTGCTTCACAATCACTACAGCAGTTTCATTGAAAAATTCTTTTGCCATTTCGAGGGCGGCATCGGCATCGACGATGTTGTTGTAAGAAAGCTCTTTTCCGTGAAGTTGTTTTGCTGTGGCGAGGCTTGCTTCATCGCAGCTGGGTTCTTTGTAAAAGACCGCCTTTTGGTGAGCATTTTCGCCGTAGCGCATGGCAACAGGATCAGTAAATTCAAGTGTGAGTTTTTGGGACATGGCTTCCTCAGAGAATAATGACATGCAAAATGTAGTAACCCTTTGTTTATTAGGGGATTTGTTGTTGTAATTTAAGTATTTGTTCTGCAGCCCAAGGCTCAAAAGAATCGTTTGCAATTCGCTCTCTGGCTTCTTCCATTAGCCTTAAATAAAAATGCAAATTATGAATGGTAGATAGAGTTTGGGCAAGGATCTCTTTTGACTGGTACAAGTGGCGTAGGTAAGCTTTGCTGAAGTTTTGACAGGTATAGCAATCGCAAAGCGGGTCTGGGGCTTCGTCTATTTTTTGAGAATAACGCCCTGCTTTATAGTGCAAAACACCTTGACTAGTAAACAGCATGCCGTTTCTAGCATTGCGGCTAGGCATCACGCAGTCGCACATATCGACCCCGCGCCCGATGAGCTCTAGAAGATTCCAAGGAGTACCTACTCCCATTACATAACGGGCGCGATCTTTGGGCATTAAATCGGTGCAAAAGTCTGCGATATCGTACATAAGGTCCATAGGTTCACCCACCGATAAACCACCAAGGGCATAGCCATCGGGTTCAAGTTCGCTAATGCGCTCAATGGCGAGTTGCCTCAAGTTTTTATGCATTCCGCCTTGGATAATGCCAAAAAAATACTGCTCATAACCATGTAAAACGGGGTTTTCCTTTAAGTACTCCATCGCTTGTTTTGTCCATTTTAGCGTGAAGTTTAAGGAGTGTTCTGCTTCTTTTGGTGAACTCGGGTAAGGCGTACATTCATCAAAAGCCATTATAATGTCGGCACCAATTTCTCTTTGCGCTTTCATTACGCTTTCAGGAGAGAAAAAATGTTTAGATCCATCGATATGGCTTCTAAATTCGACTCCATTTTCTTTTATTTTGCGTAGCTCTTTAAGACTCCATACTTGAAAACCACCACTATCTGTGAGAACGGGACCATTCCAACCCATAAAGCGGTGAATGCCCCCTGCTTCTGCAATTAAAGGGGTTCCTGGCCTTAAGTAAAGATGGTAAGTGTTGGCAAGGATTATTTTAGCTTTCATTTCAACTAAATTGCGCGGTGTAACTCCTTTCACGCTGCCCGCTGTGCCAACAGGCATAAAAATGGGGGTTGGTATCTCGCCATGGGCGGTTTGGATTTTGCCTAACCGGGCTTTGGAGTGTGGCGATGTTTTGATTAAATGAAAGGGGTTCATGAAGCAAAAGATAGAAAAAGATAGTTAGAATTAGGGTCGTCTCTTTTTTCAAACTATGTTCGT
>DUVD01000277.1 GCA_012841225.1 Fibrobacter sp. | reverse complement strand
GGCACTGCTTTAATGTACCAGAGCAATGGTGAAGCAATTCCCATTACCATGAAAGACAATATGATTCCGGTTATTCAAGAGACATTTTTTAAAAGTTATAGAGGGCGTGGTTCTGATTCTTTATCGGTTTTGTTTTCAGAGCCTGTATACGAAAATCCTGATTGTCAAAGCATTTTAGAATTTAAATCGGCGAGTGCGAATACTGTTTATGAGTGGAACTATTCAACGCTTAATTGGGACGCGTCCCATCGCAAAGCACTTTTTGTTTTGAATGAAGGAATGGATTTGGGCGAGCCTCTCTCACCTCGTGATTCCATTCGCATTAAGCCTTTTTGTTTAGCGGATTTTTCAAAAAATCAAGTGACTAAAGAGGTGGCTTTTATGCCCTTAACAGGTTCTTATCCTCTTGAAATTCATACGGTAAATAAAGCGACTTTTATTAAAAAAGATCTACCTAAAAACGCACCTATCTTTGAACTGCAGTTTTTACCGTTTGCTTCAGAGTTCCCTAACGATACGGCTATTGGGGTTGGTTTAGATGTAGGCGGCAGTGAATTTCAAACGGTGATTGCTGAAGAGTTAAGCTTGCGTTATCCTGCGCTATACGGAGATAAGAAAAACGGAGTAAGCTTAGCTAAGGTTCTCATTTGGATGAAAATCTCTGTGTTTACTAGTCTTGGAACGTATGTGGCGAGCGCTGAAGAGCAGTTTAATGGTTCTGATTCTCGTTTAGAAAGTGAAGGCAAGCGTGTGTTTTGGCGTTGGCACTTTTTGAGCGATGCTAGACGGTGCGTTCAGACAGGGGTATACTTAGTTGATATCGACATTCGCATTACTTATAACGGTAAATTGGTGTATCAAAACAAGGAAAAAGGAAGCCGAATGCAATCATGGGGTATTCTTAGGCGTTAATTTATGGAATTGCTAGAAATTGAAATTTTTAAGAACTACATCAAAAAATTAAATATCCCTTTAGACGTTGTCGAGACAAAAACACACACATTAGAGCAGCTGGCGTTTAAGTACGATCTCTTTTTAATAGATGCTTTTGGTACGCTGTATAACCAGAATTATTTTGTCTATCCGGGTGCTCTTGAAATGTACAAGTACTTGAAAAAAAAAGGGAAGGCACTTAGGCTTTTAACCAATGCTGCTTCACAACCTGTAGAAAAACTATTGAAGGACTTGTGGTTAATGGGTTTTGATTTTTCTCGTGAAGAAATTATTTCCTCAGGAAACCTCCTAGCAATTGAAAATAAAGAATGGAAAATAGAAGAGGCTTATTATTTGGGGCATGACGCGGGGATTTCTTTTTTGGAGTCCGCTTCTATTGCTTTTTCTGAAAACCCTAAAGATCCGGTCGTTATCGTTTCGGCGGTTGTTTTTGAAAAAGAGCGTCGAGAAAAAGCACTTGAGATTCTTAAAATGCCAGGAGCTAAATTAATCGTATTAAATCCAGACCCTTGGGCACCGCGCCTCGATGGGACTCGCCAGCCGGTTTCTGGAGCATTTGCGCATTTTTTATCTAAACAAACCCATTGTGAAACTTATTATTTAGGAAAACCTTTTCCGTCTATTTTTTCTTCGGTGTTAAAGACAACTCCAAAGTCGTCAAAAGCGATTATGATTGGCGACACTTTGGGGACGGATGTTCTTGGTGCTTACGCTGCGGGAATCGACTCCGCCCTCATTTTAGGCCGCAATATGCCTAGAGCAGATATCACTAAAGACGAACAAATCCTTGGAATTAGGCCAACTTATTATTTGATTATTTAAGTTGTTTACAGGTCTTCATTTATTCGAATTTGCAAAACTGTCGTTGCTATAACACCTTTTATTTGATATCTAGGGTTTGGATAAGTGAATCAAGCCGTCGAGATAGTATCTCGGCTCCTAAATACGCTAAATGGTCATCGTTACTTGCCATTTCACTTGTGTAATCGTGGTTTCCCATTTTGTTTTCATCCATGAAAATAAAATGAGGATTGTCTTTAGAGATATCTTGAATGGTTTTAATCATATCGGGAGCTTTGCTTCTCAATATGCCGTTCTTTCCGTAAGCACCAGTATTTTGATAAGCAGGATTTTGTGGGGTTTCAAGAGCGATGACGTAAAAATTATTTTGTTCTCCAATTTGTGCGATTTCTCGCAATAGTTCAACGCCTTTGTTAAACGCATCCATGTCTGATGAATTCCAGGTACTATCTCCATGTATGGATGGAATGGAATCGTTCCATCCATTAGTTGAATGAGATGAGAATCCATAGTGTGTAAGAATATAGTCTTTTATGTGTTGTTTATTACTTGGGGATTCACTTGTAAAGAGGAACAATTTTTCTGGATATTCATCAACCCAGTAATTATGGGATCTATCGTATACGTAGCCAGGGTAAGTAAAGGCTTCGTCTTCCCAAAAACTATCAAGGAATTTAAGTCGATCGATATCGGTTCCGATCACAAGATACTTAAGATTTTTGACATGAGGTAAAATATACGTTTTAAAGAAAAAATGTGAACCGATAAGTGTGTTATGGTCGTTTGCCAAATTGAGAGCGGAAGAAGGCTTTACAAAAAAGATAGGATTAATGGTATAGAATAAGCGAGAGGATCCAAGAATGATAATGCTTGCGGAATCCTTATATTGCCATAGAAGCTCCATTTTGTAGCGATATTTTTCCGCATCACTGCTGCCATTTACTGTGTAATAAATTCCTGCACTATC
>DUVD01000276.1 GCA_012841225.1 Fibrobacter sp. | reverse complement strand
TCTAAAATAGTGGCGCCTTCTGGAAAACAGGCCTGAATTTTATTGGTTTCAACATAGTCAAGCCCTCGCTTTATAAACCATTTTTTGATCCCTTCTTCGCAAAGAGGGGCATAAATTAATGGTTTCGAGAAGGTTTCGGCAATGAGGTGTCGTGTTTGGTCATCGCTAGTAGGGCCAAGCCCGCCAGTGACGATGGCAATAGATACACCTGAGTTTTTTAGCATTTCAAAGCAAGGCTTCCAATAGGTGGCGTCGTCTGGTAGTGATAATTGGTAGGCTACTTTATACCCCAATTGGCGGCATTCCCCCGAAAGCCAGTGGGCGTTCGTGTTTAGCGTGAACCCTTGGGTGAGCTCGGTTCCGATAGAGATGATGGCGACTTGTTGTATAGACATTTAGATTACCTTTATTGGTAAATTAGAATTAAATTTTGACAATTTCTGTCAAAAACAGAAAAAGAACTGGACTAACTGGGGCTAGTCCTTTCAAAAGATAGGTAAGCTTAATCGAGTAGGTTTTTATTTTTTACATTTAACGAGCTATGGATTTTCTTTTTAAGTGGACCGTCTCTATTTTTTTGACCTTATCGGTATTTGCCGGTCCGGGGTTTGCGGAAGACCTCACTTTAGTACAAGGTAAAACGGGCATAGAAGCGCTCGACACCTTAGCCACTCATGAGTGGGACATCGCCACTAAGCGAAAATCACTTCCCTTGACTTTGATTTGGAGCGTACTTCCAGGTGGTGCCCAGTTTTATTCAGAGCATTATGTGCGCGGAGGCTTTTTAGTGGGCATTGAACTTGCTCTTGTGTATGAGGTGTTTTTTAATAAGGTGTTTCAGCAGAACCGCCGCTTCGAGATGGCTCGCCCTTGGCAGGATTCGGTTTCTTTTTATAACACCGCCATTAAGAGCGCTAACGATTTAGATGAACTCACTTCTCTTTATTCTTCACGTGCGCATTTTGCTGATAAAGTTAGAAGCTTAAGCGATAGAAAAATGGAAGAAGAAGACTTGCGCAAAGCGGAGCTCGCTTGGCTTGTGGGTTTGCATGCTTATGGCGTTATTGACGGGTTTGGCATTTGGTGGAATAACCGCAATAGGAATGTAGAGCTAAAGTCTTCAAAGAAGGCAGCCTTATTTGCTCTTGTTCCTGGGCTTGGGCAAATGTATAACGAGGAATTTGGTAAGGCAGGACTTCTTTATATGGGGCTTATTGGAGCAGTGACAAGCGTCAATACTAGTCAACAAGTGATAGAATACTACTTAAAACGCCGTCGTCTTCTCGTTGCCGAAAATCGCTCGATTACTGAAATAGAAGGTGTTTCTGAGCGTATTACTTACTACCGAAAAAACCGCAACCAGTATATTTGGGGCGCTTCATTAATTTATCTGTATTCTATTGGCGATGCGTTTGTCGATGCGATGATGAGCGATTTTGATAACCCCATTCATTTTGCCCTTTTACCAAATTTTGGTGGGGGCTTGCAGGCATCATTTTTACTTGAGTTCTAGTGTTTGTCTAAACCGAGTGGAATTTGAGTTGTACCAGGGTAATGCGTTTCGAATTTTCCTCGAATTTTGCCGTGCTCGTCTACTTCAAATTCAAAGCGGGTCACCATAGCATAGCCGAGCTTGCCTTCCACAAAATCATCGTCGGGGACGTTGCAAAAAGAATGCTGTAGCGAAGCAATAACGCCAGCGTGTGTGACCCAAGCGATTTCTCCCATTCCCATAGACTCTTCGACGGCTTTAGAGACGCGGGCATCCACATCTTTAAAGGACTCTCCGTTTCCGGGAAAGCGGTACCCTCTAAGGTCACTCTTCCAAGCGTCCATCTCTTCTTTTGGAACATCTAGGAGTTTTTGATTTTCCCAGTCGCCAAAAAAAATCTCGATAATTGAATCGTTTATTTCTATAGGTAACTCTAAATGATCGCTGACTTTTTCGGCTAAGCGACGGCAGCGAAGTAGAGGGCTAGAGAACAGGCGTTTAATTTTGGCGGTCTCAAGGGCATTTAAGGCCTTGGGATGCTCTTCGTCAAATGAGGGGGAGACATCAAAATCGGTTCTACCATAACAAACTTGATTGATATTAAGTGGTTTGGTGTGTCTAATAGTCCATAAAATCATAAAAACAACATAAAAAAAGACGCATAACACGTCGGGATGAAAAAAAAAGACCCTAGACTACCTACAGCACATAAAAATTCACAAGTCCGTTGCTGCTTTCGCCCTGGCGAGTTACCCGCAAACAGTCATTGCGCAGGGTCTAGGGAAACCATAATATAACAATAAAATAAAGAAAAGCCCGTTTTTTGAACAATAAAGATGCAAAT
>DUVD01000275.1 GCA_012841225.1 Fibrobacter sp. | reverse complement strand
GCCCCCATTACGTATTCGTCAATAGAGTTGTCTATGATTTCTTTAGCTAAAACGTAAATACCGTCGTCTGGGCTTTGCCCATCACCGAGTTTACCGATGTACATACCGGGGCGGAGTCTAATATGCTCGTGCCAATCGAGTGATTTAATGCTGTCTTCGTTATATTTTGATGCCATATCCGTATTTTATAATTAAAATTTGTTAAAACGTAAATTAAAATCTGCAATATAGAAAAAATAGTTTAACTGCACAAATGTATATAAATCAACTTCTGTTTTTTTACTACTTTATTATCAATTATGTCACTAATACTACTTCTTCTTTGGGCGACGGTCTTTTCTGTAACAGAAGTCCAAGCCGATTCTTTACGCGAACCAGAACTTACTTTAACTCTGGAGCAACAAGAACTACAGTTAAAAGACAGCATAATTGTCGCTCAAGATCATTTTTGCCGTGAGTTAGAATCGCGCTATAAGGACGAACTTTATTTAGAACAGCAAAAGAGCGCTAATTGGGATTCTAGTTTTGCCGCCATAAAAAAAGAGTATGAAGTGTGTTCAAAAGCACTATTTATTACTTCAGAGAGTCTTTTGGCAAAAGAGGCGGCAGTAAAGGAATCTTCTGCGTCTAAAGCAGTAATGGGCGCTTATTTTTTAGGTGGTGTGGCCGTTGGGGCTTTTTTATTTTATTTGTTCTTTTAAGAGGGTACTATGTTAAAAAAATCAAGTGTTTTGTTTTTATTGATCGCTGGTTTAACGTTTGCAGCCGAGACTGTTTTTCAACAAGGAAGCACATTAAAGTTTTTTGCAAGGGTAAGCAAGGTAAGCGATGCCGAAATTACTGCTTATATGCCCTCGTCTAAAACGCTTTTTGCAGTAGGGGGTAACAAGACGATTACCGTTATCAATCTCGAAAATCCTAAAAAGCTGGCTGTCCAAGAAGTGATTGCCGTGCCAGGCGATGCGTCAAGCGTTACCGTATTTAACGACATGGTTGCAGTCTCGTTAATAGCAGATCCTCATACTGAAGACGGGCATGTGCATCTTTATCAATATAGTGATTCATTAAGACTTATAAAGAGCTACACGGTTTGCCCAGAGCCAGATATGCTCACCTTTACTCCAAACGGAAAAACCATTCTAGTGGCTTGTGAGGGTTCTCCTGCAGCCGACTACTCTGTAGATCCCGAAGGGGCTATCGCCTTAATCGATGTAACTAAGGAATCAGAAAGTGAAGCTGTCTCTATCTTGAGATTCAACCACCTCGATAGCGCTGCTCTTCTTCAAAAAGGGGTGCGAAAAAGCGGCCCAAGTTCTTTTTTTCAGAACTTAGAGCCAGAATACATCACTGTAGAGCCTTCTGGTCAAAAAGCTTGGGTTAGTTTGCAAGAAAACAATGCCATTGCTGTGATCGATGTTATGGCAAAAAAAATAAAATCGGTCTTCCCTTTGGGGGCAGTAGATCATTCTTTACCCGGTCAAGGGTTCGACTTTCGCAAGGATAAAAAAGCAAAAATTGAAAATGCACCTGTTATGGGTTTGCGCCAGCCCGACGGCATAGCGGTTTACTCCAAAAATGATCAAAATTTCGTTTTGACGGCGAACGAAGGCGCTTCCAGGAAGTCACCTGTTTTTACGGACGAAACAAACATCCTAAAGCTTTTTGAAAAGGGCTCTTTAAATACGGACATATTCAATGCAAGTTGGCTTACTGCATTGCAAAAATTAACGCTTAGCAATAGCGAGTCCTGCGAGATTTTTCCAGATCACCAATGCACTGCTGTTTATACATTTGGCTCACGTTCTATGAGCGTTTTTGATGGTAATACAGGCACACTTCTTTTTGATTCGGGCGACCAAATCGAAAAAACAATCGCCGAAGTCGCCCCACAATACTTTAATTGGAATTCGAAAAAGAAGAAAGTAGAAGTAGATGCTCGGAGTCTAGACAAGGGTTCGGAGCCCGAAACGGTCACTATAGGAGAGGTTAATGGAAGGTCGCTTGCATTTTTAGGCCTCGAACGTGTGTCCGGGATCATGGTTTGGGATTTAGCAAACCCTCAAAAACCAGTGATTATCGACTATTACTTAGACGTTAAAGATCGTGGTCCAGAAGGAATTTTGTTCATTTCTGGCGAGAATAGTCCAATTTCTGGGGTTCCGCTCTTAATTGTGGGTTATGAGTACAGTAATACAATCGTTATTTACACTATCCAATAATTATCTGAGTTTGGTTTACTTTTTCGAATGTTTTTACTAAACTTACTCAACTGTGTCATTTTTTAAGACAACCATACATTTTCAGGGTTCTTCTAAATCCCTGTCGTTGAAACTTCCTAATTGGTCTTTTCGTGCTTTCTTTGCCGTGCGCAAGGTGATCACTATTGGCTTGCTTCTATTATTCATTCAAGCCGGCATTATTTATACCTATCAGCATTTTTTAGGCAAGGCTGTTCAGCAGCGTGCTTCTTTAGACACTGAACTACAAGGCTTGCAATCTCATTTACTTTCTTTAGACCAAAACATGGAGTTTCTTTTTGAAGAAGAAGACCTCGTCTACGCTAAGTTTGGTCTTACAGCAACTGATCGGAACGCCAGAGAGCTTGGTACGGGCGGTGTTATAGACCCGTTGCTACAGCTGATTTGGGCTACTTCCCCGACACTCGAATTAGCCGATGCATTACAAGAAAAATCATCTCAGCTCGCCAATAAAATATTGATGAATCAAGGGTCTTTTTCTTCGATCAATAATTACATTTTAAAACAACATTCTAACTGGCAATCCATTCCTTCTATTTCACCTACGCGAGGCCGTTATGCCTCTCCTTATGGCACTCGAACTCATCCCATTACGGGTTTTGTACGTATGCATAAAGGGGTTGACATCGCTAATGACCGTTGGACGCCTATTTATGCTCCTGCCAATGGCGCGGTTCAAAGAGCTCAGTTTAGCGCTTCTTTAGGTAACTTTGTTGCTATAGACCATGGCAACGGCATCGAAACTAAATACGGCCATATGCAGCAGTGTATGGTTAAACCAGGTCAATTTGTCAAAAGATATCAAATCATTGGTTACATGGGAAACACTGGTCTTTCTGCTGGGTCGCACCTTCATTATGAAGTGTGGGTCAATGGGACTACTGTCAATCCGGTTAATTATATCCTCCCAAACGATCACTCGATCGAATAAAAGAGCGCCTGAAAACGTTTAAATAAAAAAGCGAACTGGCCCTCTAATAAGGTGTCAATTAAAAATGTTATTAACCCTAACGTGCGGCTTAGCTGTTTTAGGGTGTCCTTTATTTGCAGAGTTTTTGCCAGACCCTCAAGAAGTGACTGACAATCTCGGTGAATTTGTCGAAATCCGTTTAGGGACCTCGTTTTCGACGCAAGACACCCTTTTTATTCAATTTGAAAATAAAGAGGAGCTTGCTTTTACTGCTATAGCAGCGCCTCGGTTGCTTTTACATCGCGATACGTCTCAATGCATTTCAAGCGAGTGGCTCGATTGTAGGCCCCTTGTTTTTCCTGCTTTACCTAATTCGAAGGCTTCTTTTTGGAATTTGAGATCTCCGAATTGTGTTGATTCTGCAGAAATCCCTGTTCCTAAAGCGGGACGCTCATTTCAGCGTTATGGTGCAGAAAAAGACAACTGGGTACTAACCACCCCCACCCCAGGAGAAGCAAATAGCGAGTATGAATCCGGTATTAAAGACTGCGCTATTAGCATAAAACAAGCCGTTTACCAGGAAAAACGATGGCGGGTGCAATTTTTGCTCTCTAAGTGCGATTCGTCTTTACTAAAAGTTTCTTTTTTGCCCCTTCTTTACCGTAGCATTTTAGACGTTAAAGAACTCTTTATTCGAGATTCTTTGTGGGTAAGTCAAAATAATGAATCATCCTCTCTATGGCTTAAGGCAGAACTCCCTCCAGACGAGAGCCCTCGAAATAATAGGATTGACACCCTACTTTTTTTGCTAGAAACAGCGCCTCTTTATTTAACTGAAGTACATCATTGTCCAGAAGAACCCGTCCCTGAGTGGGTTGAAGTTTACAGTAGGGTTAGTCGGGCGCTTCCTTTATCTGGTCTTGGTTTTGGGAAAAGAGGGCTCGTTCCAGCTTTGCCGAGCGATTCTATATACCCTTATGAGTCGATTGTATTTACAAAAGATACCGCCGCTTTTTTACAAGCTGTCCAGATTCCAGGGATTTCGGTGAGGCGTGCTCCTTTGGGCTACTTAAAAAATGTCGAGGACTCTTTGTTTTTGACCTATAAAGAGGCTGTTCTGGATTTCACATTTTGGAATAAAGAAAAAGGAATTAATTGCCCTAATGGATTTAACCCGTCGACTGGTCGAATTGAAAATACACCTGGATTTCAGGGTAAAAAGAATCTCTCAAACAATGAGGTGGTTTCTGCGCCTTTTACGTTTAAAATAAACACGCGGGTGGTCTCTAAGTCTTTAGATGAAAACTCCTTGCGCGTTTTAATACAAAGCGAAGGGGAGGTGTTGATTGAACTGCTTTCTGGCAAAGGAGCGCTTCTTTGGCAAAAAAGAAATGAGGCCTTTAGCAATGCTTGGATTCATATTCCGTTAAAAAATAAAGGCTTTTTAGGGCCAAATTTTATTCGTTTTTCTGCGGGGCATTATGAAAAAATGGTGGGTGTGGTTTTACGGCCTTAGTCTAATGGTGATAGGCGTTAGTGCCGAAAATCCATCTTTTCCGGGGTCTACTGATCCAGGCTTTTGGGGCAGCATGGGTAGTACTTTAGAACAAGGTTCTCCCAGTGAAGAGAGCTCGCCAGCAAGGCGAAGCGATTCTTTGTGGTTAAGTTTGTTTTGGAACGATTTCAATGAGCTTAGCAGTTGTAATCAATGGGGGTTTAGTGCCGCTTGGGGGAGAAAGTATTATAGAAGTGCATTTTTGTTTTCATTTATGAAAATGGATTCAATTTATGACGCCGTGTCTTCGGGTGTTGAGCTCGCTTTCCATTGGAGACGATTTAACTTAGGGTTCGGGCATTTATGGCGAATAGAATGGGTGCCAGGAATCGACTCATGGAGTGCTCATCGTAGTAAATGGGGAGCGCATGTTCGACTTGTTGGTGGGTTTTCTTTAGGTGCTTTGTACACTGTGGCTTATGGCGAACACTACGAGTGGTGGGGTGGACTTCATTGGAATTCTTCCTCACGCACCGGATTTTTTATAGAGTTTTCAAAAGGGAAACTTAACGTAGGGCAAACGATAGGTTTTGGCGCCTTTTCTTTTCAAAGCGCCTTGTCTTATCCTGGGCCTCAAATGGCAATGGGTTTGATTTTTGATTTTCAGCAGTTTTTAATAGGAGTAGGCGTTTATAGAAGTGCCGTCGCTTTTAATTCGAGGTCATTTCATATGAACTGGAATTCACTTCGTCAATGATGAAGATCACATTTCGACGTTTTATTTTGCTGAAAAATAGTGTTTATTTGCAGAAATATGCTAAACTTTTGTTTTTATGTCAAAAAGTTTATTAAATACTAATATATGCTTTCGCCCGTAAATTTTGATTATAAGAGTTTTAGGAAAATATATGGATGATTTGTTTATTTTAGCTGTTGCAGTGGTAGTCTTATCTGTCACTTCGATTTTTTTAATGCTTAAATTGCGCTTTTTTCAAAAAGAAATTGCTAGAAGAAAACAGATAGAATCTTACTCACAAGAGTTTGTTGCTTCACTTTCCGACGACTATCGATTTTTACGCGTGGCTTCGTCTTCTATTAATACAATTGAAATGGCGCCCTCTTTATTACAAGGTCGCTTTTTAAAAGACTTTGTTCACCCCGACGACTTAGACTTGTTGTTTCGTTCTTTAGAAGCGCCTTCTGGCGATGGCCGTCTCAAAATGGTTCTTTTTAGATGCAGGCACGGGTCCGAGGGTTGGTGTTGGGTTGAAATGTATGGCAAAAAAATAAGCATTAAATCTAAAAAGAAACTATTGGTGTGCCATTTTAAAAATGTCGATTCTTTTATTAAGCTACGCTCCAACTTAGTTGCCATAGAAAAACGACTTCACATATTCTTAACACTTTCCTCTGATATTGTTTGGCAGTTTGATGTCGAAAAAAGAGAATTGGAGGTTCTGACTCCTATTGCTTTTGAACGTCACCGTATTCCATCTAAAATCCCCGGAAAGACTTCTATGGAAGAGCTTATGCCTTTCCAAGATATGCAACTGGTAGAAAACGTCATTAATGCGCGCGTTCA
This sequence comes from Fibrobacter sp., assembly GCA_012841225.1. Classification (GTDB taxonomy): domain Bacteria; phylum Fibrobacterota; class Fibrobacteria; order Fibrobacterales; family Fibrobacteraceae; genus Fibro-01. Next base: position 4,056 of record DUVD01000275.1, on the reverse strand, counting down.
GCATTTTTCTGAGTATGGTCGCGATGTGTCTAACCCCGAAGAAATTTTTATCCGGTTGTATGGTGTGGACGAGTCGCACGTTTGGTATTCTGTTAAAGGCTTGTTAGATAATGATTTAGATGGCCGCTTGATGTTTTTTGGTACAGGGCATATTGTGGAGCGCGCTTTAGTGAATAAAATAGCTCCTGATGCAAAAGAGAATCTATTCGACCAAATGCTCTCTTTGCCTTATGTGCGTATATTTTGGACCGATAAAGAAGAAATTTGTTTGGGTTGTAATCAAGCATTTGCCTCTGATTTTGGCCTCTATAATACTAACAAAGTAATTGGTAAGAGTATGAATTCACTTTACTCTAGCAACCCTTTACACTCCATATTAAAAGAAAAAATTGAAGAGATTTTTGAAACAGGTAAAGGCTGCTCTGGCAAGGCGGAGTTTTTTATTGGCTCCGGTTCTGTTCCACATATTTTATTTTACAGCATAATGCCTTTAAAAGATGAGAAAAAAGATGTTTATGCGATAATGGGCGTCTATCTAGTTACTAATATTGAGCGATTGGCTCCATTAGACTTAACAATGTAACAGAGGTTGTTGTGAAAAAAAGGATTCTCTTTTTATCATTTTTTGTTTTTGTGACTTTAGGTTGCAGTGAATCGTCTTCAGAAACAGATTCTTCTAATAAGACGCCACCTATGCTTAAAAAGGTGGCAGAGGCTCCATCAGCTCGATTTAAAGATGTTAGTTGGAGTGAAGCGATTGCAATGCATCAAGGCGATTCCGCTATTTTCTTAGATGTTCGTACCCCCGAAGAAGTGACCCGTGGTGCCGTTCAAAGTGCGCTATTTATTCCTCTTCAAGAGTTGGAGCGCCGCTTGTCCGAAATCCCGAAAGACAAAAAGATTTTAGTCTATTGCCGTTCGGGGCGCCGAAGTGTTACAGCATCTTCAATTTTAATTAGAGCTGGCTTTACAGACGTTTATAATGTGCAGGGCGGCTATTCAGCTGCTCCTGCTGGTTTATAATATCTTTTGATGTGTATAGAACCTAAATTCATGCGCCTTGCTCTTGAGCAAGCGTACTTTGCTGTGGGAGTGAGTCGTCCGAACCCTCCTGTGGGTGCTGTTGTGGTAGCTAATGGGGTGGTGGTTGGTAAGGGCTTTACTCAAGCTCCAGGGCTCCCTCACGCGGAAGTCATGGCACTTGCAGATGCTGGTGGCCGTGCTATTGGCGCCGACTTATGGGTTACTTTAGAACCCTGTTGTCATTATGGTCGAACGCCGCCTTGTACTTTGGCCATTTGTAACGCGGGCATTCGTCGTGTTTTTTATAGTCATGGAGATTTAAATCCTTTGGTTTGCTCTCAAAGCAAGTCTATTCTTGAGGCTTCTGGCATTCAGGTTTTTGGTGGCGTTATTGCCAATGAAATAAATGCGTTTTATGAAGCTTATGATTATTTTGTCCGCACTAAGCGAACTTTTATAGAGCTGAAAGTAGCTCAAACTCAAGATGGTTTTATTGCGGGTAAAAATGGAGAGCGCCTTGCTATCACAGGAGAAGAGGCAAACAGCTGGACCAATCGCCTGCGGGCTGCTTCGGATGCTATTTTAATTGGTGCTGGTACTTTAGAGGCCGATGACCCACTTTTAAGCCTAAGAGGAGAAGCGGGAAACCCTCCAGAGCGAATTATTTTAGCAGGCAAGAAGACCATTTCTTTAAATAATCAAATGTTTTATAAGGGCAAGCCGCCGATTGTCTATTCTCAGGTGCCTCAGCCAGAAATAGAGAATCTTGCTGATGTTCGCTTATTAAAACACGAGTCTTTTGCTAGCAACTGGAATCAAATTATAGATGATTTATCTAAAGCAGGCATGCACCGCTTATTAGTGGAGACCGGCTCTAGGCTTTCTAGTCTTATTTTAGAGGCTTGCGCTTGGAACCGTTATAATGTTTGGGTGTCACCAAAAAAAGCCCTTGAAGGCCTTTCTTGGGCCTTAAAAGTAGAGGTCAAAGACACTAGTGAAGATCAATTGGTTTCTTTTTTTAATACGAACAATAATCAATAAAAAAGAGCGCCGATTACAAGCGCTCTTTTTTGATTATCTAGAATTTGGAGTCCATCTTTTTTTAAATCGGGGTTCATCTAAGATCTTAGACCATAAAACGCCTTTTTCTGCTTCGGTTTTACTGAAAACAAATTTTCTTTGTTTCCGGACGGCAAAAGAATTGGGGTTTTTAAGTAAGCTTAAGTTTTTCGCCTTCTTTAAAACATTTTTTAACTCGTCTTCATTTTCTACAAGAACGGACCGGTAGGATTCGCCCACGTTTTTTCCACAAATCCCGAGGTATTCCATCTGTTGAATAAGGCTACTGGCAAGAGTCCTTCCAATTTGGAGTTCTTCTTGCAATGCCTCTTCAGAAATGTACTCTTGAGAGATAGTGTAGTAAGCGGCTTTATCCAAGATAGACCTTAACTTCACTTCCTCATGAGTGTCGTGTTCTTTAACAGCTTGCTTTTGAGCCAATGGAACTTCGGAGTGCGCCTGCTTTTTTTGGGACATGGCGTACTTTTTTTCGGGCATGGCTTGAGGGACAGGTTTAGTTTGAATCGGTTCTATTTGGGGAACTTCATCCATTTCATCTTCGTCATAAGAATCATAATGCTCTTCAAACACAAGTTCTTTGTCAAAGACTTCTTCTTCTCCTTCGAATTCCTCTTCTGCCTGTGACGCCTCTTGGTTACGTTTTTTTTGGGCATCCTCAAACTTGCGTAGCAATTCTTGTAGTGGGTCTACATGAGCAACAGTCGGCGGAGGCGCTGGTGAAGACCCGCGTTGTTCCGCTTCGTGTTTCTTTTTTTGCTTAAGCCAAGCACTAAAAATGTTGACTCCCGCAAAAAAGACTAGAATGAGTATTCCTTCCATATTAAGTATCGGAGGAGGTTGGTTCCTGTGTGCCGCCTAATTCCCGGCGCATTTGGGTGTCTGCTTCGATGTTTTTCAGATTGTAGTAATCCATTACGCCGAGCTTTCCTTCGCGTAGAGCAGTAGCCATAGCCATTGGAATTTGCGCTTCGGCTTCCACAAATTTGGCTCTCATTTCCATCACTTTGGCTTTCATTTCTTGTTCAGCAGCAAAAGCCATGGCACGGCGTTCTTCCGCTTTAGCTTGAGCAATTTTCTTGTCCGCTTCGGCGCGGTCTGTTTCGAGAATAGCACCAATATTTTGACCAACGTCTACGTCGGCAATATCAATAGATAAAATTTCAAAAGCGGTACCTGCATCTAAGCCCGCTGCAAGCACTTTTTTAGAAATCATGTTAGGGTTTTCGAGAACTTCTTTATGGCTAAGTGCGCTACCAATAGAAGAAACAATGCCTTCGCCTACGCGGGCAAGAACAGTTTCTTCACCAGCACCACCCACTAATTTTTGAATGCTAGCGCGAACAGTAATTCTGGTAATCGCGTGCAGCTGAATACCGTCAAGCGCTACGGCGCTTACTTTAGGAGTCTGAAGTACTTTAGGATTCACCGACATTTGTACCGCTTCTAAGACGTTACGTCCAGCGAGGTCAATAGCAGCGGCATCTTTAAAGTTTAATTGGATATTGGCCTTATTAGCGGCAATAAGGGCTTGCACCACGCGTAACACTTTACCGCCCGACATATAGTGAGCTTCGAGAAGGTCTGTGTCTACGGGGATGCCAGCCTTGCAGCTCAAAATACGAGCTTCTACAATCACCTGTGGTGGCACTTTCCGAAGCCGCATACCAATGAGTTGAAAAATGCTTACGTTTGCTTTAGAAAATAAAGCTTGAAGCCAAAGGCTAAAAAACTTGGCAATAAAAGCGAGCAATACCAAAGCAATAATGGCAACAATTATTATACCTACAACGAGTATGGGATTCATCTTCTCTCCTGTTTTGTTTATGAAACTTGGTTTTGTTTTTGGACCCAGATGCGACTATCTTGAACAAGGGTAACCACAATCGATTCTCCTGGTTCAATAATATCACCTCGGGTTTGAACGTCTAACAATTGCCCGTCAAATTCGGCGTG
>DUVD01000274.1 GCA_012841225.1 Fibrobacter sp. | reverse complement strand
TTGTGGATAAAATGTTGAAGATCAAAGTTTGATTTCGTGTAATAATAATTTTTTCGTTTCCTTGTTCTCTTATATTAAATAGATACAAAATAAGGAGCTCAAAATGATCAACAGCAAAACTTGGCTTAAAGCAGGACTCTTCTTGTTCTTACTCTCGAGTCTTTTATTCGCCGCAAAAGAGATTTACATACCTAAATCATTTAAAAACTTCGACTCGCCTAGCTCTCAATGGAGTAGCACTCGAATGGACAGCACTGAAAACTGGATTATTCTATGGGAAGCCGGTTTTGGCAGTGACCCTTCCCTAGCACCGGCGCCCTACAAAGTCAATATGAAGGAATTAAAGGCCGTCGTCGAAAACAGTTTTGACATAAACTTGAATACCATGAAAATGGTTACAAAAGGCTCTTCCAATACCGACAAATACAAGATGATTTTAGTCATCGTCTACAGCACTGACTGGGGGGCATACGGTTCTGGATTCGATGATGTCATTGGTTCTTTACAAGTAAACCCTGCTGCCGCTAATATCGGTACCGTAGTCGCTCATGAAATTGGGCACACCTTTCAATACCAAACCGGATGCGATGTCAAGCAAGGTGGATTTCGCTATGGGTTAGGCACTAATGGCGAAGGAGGCAACGGTTTTTGGGAACAAGGCGCTCAATGGGCAGCTTATAACGTTTACCCTAGCGCTCGCTTCACCGGTGATTTTAACGAATACATTAAAAGTAATCATCTTCACATTTTGCATGAAACCCCTCGTTACGCCAACTATTTCTTGCCCGACTATTGGGCTTACAAACGTGGCATCGACTTTATGGGTTACTTGTGGAGGGACTCTCGCCGCCCAGAAGACCCTGTCGATGCTTATAAAAGAATCTTCAAGGTTTCTCAAAAGGAGTTTAACGACGAAATATTTGAACACGCCGCTCGCTTAACCACATGGGATCTTCCAGCTATTAAAACATTGGGAGCAAATTTTATTAATAAACGTGCTCAAGTTAAAATGAACAAAACAAGCGATAATTTTTGGATTGTGGATCGCTCCGTCACTATTGAAAACTACGGCTACAACAGCATTAAATTAAATACACCCACTAACGAAACAACCGTCTCAGTTCAGTTTCAAGGAAAAGCAGGAGAAAGTGGTTATCGCGTTTTGAATATCGATAAGGGTGGTTGGCGTTATGGCTTTGTCGCCCTGTTAAGTAACGGTACACGCGCTTACAGCGACATGGCTAGCCTTGATTACGCAGGTAAAAACCCAGAAGGCGCCTTAAGCTTTAAAGTACCTGCTGGATGCTCAAATCTATGGCTTGTTGTTTCTGGCGCACCCCAAGAACACTGGCACCACGAATGGGACGACGACAACACCAACGATGAACAATGGCCTTACCAAGTCAAATTTTCTAACACTAATTTGCTAGGAGAAGCCAATAGTTCCGATCCTGTGGTAGATGTAAAAACAACTACTGTGCAATTAGCCTTCGACGTCAAAATGACACCTAAGTTAGACTACGAGCCCGTCATTATTCCTTTAAAAGCCGCTTCTATTGCCTCTGCTTTTGGTTTGACCGAATCTGAATTAGGTAGTAAAATAGGAAAAGAAGTCGCGTACTATGGCGTTAATCCAGACGGCTCCTTTAATCAAACCTCTACCGCAGTGGATCCAGGGCATTGGTACAACAAGGATGGCCAAACCATCGCCTATGGCAACGATGCAAGAATCTATTCTGAAATCGACGTCACCGCATTAACGGCAAAAATCGGGCAATACCCAAGCCTTTCTGCCAACGGCGATATCTATACCATCCGCCAAGCATTGGTCTATCAAAAATCACCTACCGAAAAAGTACAAGTGCATTTGACTTTCTCGGTAAGCATTGAAGGAACTTCAAAAATCAAGCAATGGGTAAATCGCCCTATATTACATCAAGGCGAACTCCCTATCCTCTCTTCAGAAACACAACAACTATTAAACGAAGGTCATGCCACACTTGGCTCTTTTAACATACAAGGCAAAAAGATGGCTTCCACTCAAAACGTTTCCAGCTGGGAAGACCTTGGCATCACTAAAAACGGTGTCTACAGAATTGTACTTTTTGAAAACAACAAAATAAAAGCGACCCAATCGATTTCATATATCGCAGGCCGCCATTAATAAACAAAGGGGTTTAGGTAAAGCGCCTAAGCCCCTTACTTTTTTTTCTTTTTCTCTACTTTTTTTACGGGCTTCTTTTCAGTCTTTGCTTCTACCTTTTCTTCTTGCTTTTTAAGCCTAAAGTACGGCATATTTTCGTTAATCATTTTTTCATCAAAGTAATCCGTAGTACGAATCAAATCGGACCACTTAGAAAACCCATAATTAGAAGGACTAATAGAAGAGTTATTAGAAACGTACTGACCAATTTTACCAAGAAAAGCCCAACCATTTTCTTCTTTCATAAACTGAATAGCATTCCTAAGTAAGTTCATCAACTCAGTGTCGCCCTTCAGTTCATTCCTTGTCTTTTTGACCGTTTTAATCTCAACCGCTTCATTCTTTGAAGGCTCAGCAAAGTTTTCAGTATAAATAAATTCGGAACAACATTTTACAAAAGGATCTGGTGTCTTTCGCTCACCAAAACCGATTACTTTTTTTCCTTTCGACAAGATCTTCATCACAAGCGGCGTAAAATCAGAGTCGCTAGTCACTATAGCAAAGTAGTCCAGCTCCTCTGTAAATAGAAGCTCCATCGCATCGATAGTCATTGCGATATCGGTCGCATTTTTCCCCTTCGTATAAGGAAATTGCTGCATCGGTTGCAAGGCATAAGGATGGAGTTTTTCTTCCCAAGCCGAATGATTTTTCCAGTTGCCGTAAGCACGACGAATATTGGTCATCCCATTTTTAGCGAGTTCATTCATAATGCCGTATATCGCATCAGGGCGAGCATTATCGCAGTCAATTAATAAAGCAATTTTGTTTTCTGTAATCATTTTATACGCCCCAGTAAATCGTATTTGTTTTGTAAGTAGCCAACCACC
>DUVD01000273.1 GCA_012841225.1 Fibrobacter sp. | reverse complement strand
TCTACATGACCTTCATAGCTTTTAACCATCATGTTTTTTAAGAGCAACAAGCGGTTGCTTTTGTGAAGAATGCCGTTTCCAAAAGAGGAGAATCGCTCTATGGTAAGATCGGGATAAGTGCCGTCGAGAACAATAAAACGGCCAGTACCTTCGATCCGTCCCTCTGTGCCTATGATATGGCGTACTCTTTTTCTAATAAAGACATCTCTATTGATCGTGTAACGCCCTTTGGGAGGGAAGTAAATGGTTTCTGCGCCATCATCAATGGCCTCTTGAATAGCCTTAGATACATCTCTACCATCCCCTGCAGTTCCACCATAGTCACCGATGATTTTAACCCAATTTGCAGGCGTTTGTTTTGGCAGTTCCATCACTTCAGCCACAGGTATTCTCATAGATGTTTTAGGCGAATGGCACAGGTTAATTAAATTTTCTGAAACATACTCGAGAATTTCTTGCCCTTTTATACCCTCACCTAGCCCTGGAGTAGTGCTTTTAATGGGTGTTTTATATTTACTAGTGGTAACGCCGCGTACAAATAGCCCTGCTTCGTTAATAATGGCTGGCCCGGGAGGAATTTTTTTGTTTGGGGTATATTCTAGTGTGCCGTCAATTAATGTGAGCATGGCGTATTCGCCCGTGTTGTAGATAGCAGGTACGCTATTTCGGCTTCGGAGTCCCCGAATCGTTAAGGACTGATCCCAATTTTCGATTCCGTATTTTCTTTGTCCTGATAAGTAGATGTGCTCTAAAGTCATTCCAAAAAAAGGCGTTCTACAATAAATTCCAATGTCAAACCCTTGGATTTCAATGTTTTTTAAGAGCAATGGACCCACGTTTTCGGCAAAGCCCATATCGATACCCGCAACACCAGCCCCGTTTGCGTCTCCAGATAAAATCTTGACATTGAATACGGTACCCTGGCTTGCTGCATTAAAGCGAATGCCAATTGCCCCAGGGTTTCCTTTTCCAGTGCGAAGACTCATATCGCGTACAGCGTTTCTATGGCGAGGGTGCGGCCCAATACCTGTGTAAATCATAGCCCTAGGGATATTTGGGTTTTCAAAGCCACGAGCATTGTCGGCGAGAATTAAAATGGTGCCCCCCATACTTTGCCCTTGCATAATCGTTTTGCGGTAGGCTTGAGTGGGCTCCTCTGCTTTAGGCCAGCTCAATTGCTTGGAAATTTTATAAGTCCCGTGAGGTAAGTAAATAATAAAATCGCCGTTGGGGTGATCGTCTAAAGCTCTTTGTATGGCTTCGGTATCATCGACTTTTCCGTTTCCTTTAGCAAAGTAGGGCTCTTTAGTAACGTCAACGACTTCTGAGCCGAGAGGGAAGTCGACTTGAGCGGAAATAAAAGAAAATGAGATTAAAAAAATAAATAAAAAGCTTCTTAACAAAATCACCTCAACAAAAGTCCTAAGTGTGCACCGCCTAAAAATATAATATTATGTCACTAAGGTCAGATCTATATTTTATCTTTAAGGCTATATGAGAATGGCGTTAGTCCCTTTATGTTTTATTTTCCTTTGTTCTTTGGCTTTTGGGGCTTCAGAGAACTTCACTGGTTCTAAATGTAAAGAAGGCGAATTCGTTTCAAAAATAGAGCTCTCCGGCTTAAAGCATACTAGAGAGCGCGTGGTATGGCGAGAACTGCAGCATAAAATAGGCTCGCTATACTTAGAATCTACGTGGCAAAAAGAAAAAGGACGACTTGAAGGGCTAGATCTCTTTACCGAAATACGTTTGCTTTGTGCTAACGACTCGTCAGGACAAGTTTTACAGTATCATATTACTGAAATTTTTAGAGTTATACCGGCTCCTGCAGGTAAAAAAACAGACCAAGATGGCTTAATGCTTGGGTTAGCCCTTGCTCATTTGAACTTAGGCGGAGATGATATTCGAGCTGAGGTGCAATATAGGACTTCTATGTCTCCTTTTCTTTCCTCAAATGAATATGCGGTTTATGCGAATTCTCCTTGGTTATTAAACAAACCTATTGGTTGGAATTTTGAATTTTTGCGCACAGCGAGTTGGGATAACCTCCGTGACTTTCAAGAGGAGTCTTACCTTGTTGATGTTGATCTACAATGGCATATTAAGCAACCTTATTCGATTTTATTTTCTTTAGCTTATCGCTACCTTAATCATTTTGGATACACACCAAGTGCTTCTTTAGGCGCCCTTTGGGACACTCGTAACTCAAGTGTAGATGCGCGCGGTGGTTTTTACCAAGAATGGCTTTGGACATATTATGGCGGTGTATGGAACAGCGATCAGCATTACCGAGAATACTTATGGGATGCTCGCGCTTATTACACCGTTAATCGCTTTGTTTCTGGCTTGTCCTCTCTTTTTAGGTATCGTCCTGGAGAAGTGGCTTTTTATGATCGATTTCATCAAGGAGGAGCTAATACCCTTCGTGGATTTGATCCCGATTCAGCTCGTCACGGCATACATGAATGGATTTTGAATTTTGAAGAGCGTCTCGTTTTGAAGGAACGCCGTCCTATTTCAATAGGGGGAGTAGCTCTTTTTTATGGTTTACAGTGGGTTGTCGGGGTTGACGGCGCTTTTTTATGGGACAAAGGCGCTCCTTCTTGGAGCGATTACCATAGTGCTGTTTATACGGGGCTTCATTTGGTGGTGCCCGCCTTAGATCGCATTCGTTTTGAAGTGGGGTATAGCCCAGATGCAGGAGAACTGAAGTTTTTTCTAGGACTTTACGAAAAGAACATTGCTCAACGCTGGCGTTCAAGATAAACTCCCCTTTTTATAGGTGCCCTTTCCAATTTGATGGATAAAATATATTTTTGTTAACAGTATTAATTTGCTGAATGGAAAGTAAAAAACATGCCCATTAATTACCTGGATTTGCCAATAGGTCCCAAATACCCTTACGAAGTGGAGTGTGTCGTAGAAATTGGAAAAGACACCAACGTTAAGTATGAGTATGATGAACGGTTGAACGTCTTTCGTTTGGATCGTTGTCTCTTATCTTCAATGAACTATCCTTGTAGCT
>DUVD01000272.1 GCA_012841225.1 Fibrobacter sp. | reverse complement strand
CGAAGAGTTTTTACCATGCTTTATTGGACTAACTTTAGGTGATTTTGACATGGATTTTGAGACCTCTGATGATGGATTCGCAAAAGCAAGCTCAAAAGTAAAGGCTTTTTCTAAAGCATTAAGCACACTCAAGTAAAAGATTACTTTTTAATAAAAACACCAGTCTCAAACTGGTGTTTTTATTATTTAAAATAAAGGTAATAACATAAAAATTAAATGGAGTGCTAGTCATGAACAAGATTAAATTATTCCTAGGGCTTTCTTTGCTAGCCTTTTTAGGGGCTTGTTCTAAAACAGAAGCCAAGGAGGATAGAATGAACGCTAACGATAAAACATACGCATGTGATGTTTCCTATACCGACAAAGAACTCAAAAAAATGCTTAGCCCTGAGCAGTACCGAGTGGTTAAGGAAAACGGCACAGAAGCTCCCTTTACTAATGCATTCTGGAATAATGAAAAGCCTGGCATCTATGTAGACGTTGTTTCTGGAGAACCCTTGTTCAGCTCAACAGAAAAATTTGAATCAGGTACTGGCTGGCCCAGTTTTACTATCCCGCTGGAACGTAGGCAAATACGTGAAGTTAAAGATAAATCATTAGGAATCTCTCGAGTTGAGGTTAGAAGTACGTCTGCTAATTCTCACCTCGGCCATGTTTTTAATGATGGTCCCAAAGAGACTGGCCTACGTTACTGTATTAATTCGGCTTCACTTAAATTTATTCCAGCCGAACTGATGGAAAAAAAAGGATATGAGGAAATGATGTACCTCTTCCCTGAAACATACGCATCTACTAGAGGGTGGGATTTTATTGTATTCGGTGCAGGTTGTTTTTGGGGAACAGAAGCCTATTTTAAAAAAGTGCCTGGAGTAACAGAGGTGATTTCTGGTTATTCTGGTGGCACCGTACCTTACCCGCAATATAAAAACGTTTGCGAAGGTACTACAGGCCACACTGAAGCTGTCTTAGTCTATTTTGATCCCAAGAAAGTATCTCTAGACAACCTCTTGCGTCATTTCTTTAGAATGCACGACCCTTCCTCTTTAAACAAACAAGGCAATGATCTTGGGACGCAATACCGTTCCGCTCTTTACTGGCATGGGGAAGCCCAAAAAAAGATTGTGGATTCACGCCTTAAAAAGCTCACCGATAGCAAAAAGTATAAAAAAATTGTAACAGAGGTAGCTCCCTTCAAGGTCTTCTATAAAGCAGAAGAGTACCACCTTGATTATCTTGGTAAAAACCCAGGTGGCTATTGTCACGTCAATTTAAAGTTAGCCGATGAACCCCTTGGAGACAAATAGTAGGATTAAAAAATAATTTTTATAAAAAAAGCACTGGAGTTTTAACCAGTGCTTTTTTATTTTATCTTGAAATTAAGCGAGTACTTTTCTTTCGAATGTGGCCATCGCTTTAACGAGGGCATCTACGCCTTCAATAGGCATAGCGTTGTATATACTAGCGCGAAACCCGCCCACAGAGCGATGTCCTTTTAATTGTTCTAATCCAAGGCCTAAAGTAAAAGAGAGAAATTCCTTTTGGAGTGCCTCTATTTTGTCTTCGGCAACGGCTTCTTT
>DUVD01000271.1 GCA_012841225.1 Fibrobacter sp. | reverse complement strand
CGGCGTTCTGTCTCCCGAAAGCTCGTCTTCTTTGGGAGACCCATTCAATCCTATTTCTTCTAGCTCAGCGGGCTCTTTAACCCCTTCTTCTTCTAGCTCAGCGGGCTCTTTAACTCCTTCTTCTTCTTCTAGTGTCGTTGCTCCTCCACCTTCGAGTTCAAGCATTGATGGGCCTGCTAGTTATGAAAAGTTGACTGAATCGAATGCAGCAAGAGGTTGGGGTTCTCGTTATTGGGATGCGTGCAAGCCCCATTGCTCTTGGCGCGAAAATGTAGACACCAATGCGGTTTCTTTTTCAATTTGTCGTAATTGTAATTTTGATAACGAAGAAATTCCTGCGTTTACCCTTAGCCCTAAAGTGAGTCAGTATTGGAGAGGTTACGAAGGCACTAAAAATAGCTGTGATGAAGGAGGCGTTGCCTACACCTGTTTTGATATGGCGCCCATCGCTATTAATGATACACTCTCTTACGCCTTTGGTGCTGCTCCTGGATCCGAAGCCTCTTGCGGTAAATGCTTCCAACTGCAGTTTGATGGTCATGGCAAATATGGTGATAAAGAGGCTCATACTTTACTTAAGGGTAAAACTTTGATTTTGATGTCTTCAAATATCGGTCATGACGTAGAAGCGGGTCAGTTTGATATTATGATGCCAGGTGGTGGCGTTGGGGCTTATGATGCTCTTTCTAATCAAATTGGGGTGAGCAAAGAGGATTTAGGTATTCAGTATGGTGGGTTGCTTTCTACTTGCCAGCAGGAAATCAATAATTGGGATGCTCCAGCTGTAGAATTTCAAAACTGTGTCGCTGCTAAGTGCCGTACTCTTTTTGGAAATGATCCTAAGCATGCCGATCTTTTGCGAGGTTGTTTGTGGTCAACCGATTGGTTTGAAGCTGCAGATAACCCCACTTATTTGTATAAGGAAGTGGAGTGCCCTGCTTATCTGGTGAATAAATACAATTCGACTATTAATACCAATAAGGATAACGAGCTTTCGGCTTCTCCTTATCAATGACATTTAATGCTCTGCTAAAAATAAAAAAGCCACCTATTTAACAGGTGGTTTTTTTGATTGATGAGGATTTATTTATTGAATGATGAGGCGCTTATTTAATGAAATTCCGCTACCTTGCGCTCGAACAATGTATAGTCCTTTCGATAATGCATCCATGGGAAACGAGTGAGTACCCGCGCTTAAGGTGCCACGGTGCAATGTAGCGATGCTTTTGCCATCAATATTGAATACTTCAATGAAACATGTCGCTGTTTTGCCCGTGCTAAACTGGACGGTGTTTTTAGAGATTAGTAAGTGCGCCTGTGCAAAAGCCGCTTTGATAGCCTTAATAGCCACAGTCATGTCGATGTCGTATTTTGTGGTGGCCTTCATTGCCGCAGCCTCGTCGCCAGAAGGGCTAAATACATCGTATTGTTCGTCAAAGTTGTGGATGAGAATTTTATTGTTGGTTAGCACATTATCGACGTAAACCACGCCTGAATAAGGGTCTGTAGAGACGAGTATGGTTTCGGCGATTTGCTTAAGGTGCAGAGTAATGCTGTTGGTGGCATCATCCCATTGAGCGATAGAAGAAAGCGCGACCGTGCAGGTAGTGGTGTTGCCCGGTTCGATAGTGCATTTGTCGCCGTCGCCTTGGTACCAGCCCCAATTATCTGCTGCTCCTGTTTTAAAAACGAGCATGTAGGTAATCGCTTCTGTACCCGTATTTTTAACTGTAAAGGAAACGGAAGTGGCTCCCGTGAGGTCGAGATTTTTGACGTATTGCAATTGAGCGTTAGCTCCAGCATTAGTGTACGTAACTTCCATAACTCCATTTTTGCCGGTATTATCGTCGACCTCAAAATCTTTTAATTTGATCTCGCTAGTGTGTTTATCGTACAAAAGAGTCATAGCGGGGGCGCTTGATGCTAAGGTCCAAGGAACAGTGTAGAAGGAGGGTGTTTCTCCATAGATCATCCAAGATAAGGCACCGGCATAGCCATTTGAATAAGCAAAATCAAAGGCCTCATTAATAGTCATGCGTCGATCTTCTGCACCGGCATGGGCGTTGATTCCTGCTTGATTCCAGTCGGCAGCGGGGAACTCACCAATAACGAGGGGCTTGTTAGTAGCCCAATAAGAAGCCGGGTGATGGAAGGGGCTTTCTGCGTTGTTGTTCCATTCGGGGTAATAATGCACTTGGTAAAAGTCGAGAACGCCTTTGGCGTATTTGCCATCATTAGAGGCGAGTAAGCGTGCGTCCGTGTAGTAATTGGTGCCAGCGATATCGGAAGTCATGGTTGTTTTAGCGCTACCGTTAGAGACTAAGTTGTTTGGAGCTTCGTTATGGATGGCATCGGCAACCATATTGACAAACCGTTGAATGTACTTAATATCTATAAGCTCTGTGCCCCAGCCATTACCAAAGCTATCAGTGCTAGTCATGCCTTCGGGTTCGTTAAAGACTTCCCAAGTTAAAAGTCCTGGATGGTTTTT
>DUVD01000040.1 GCA_012841225.1 Fibrobacter sp. | reverse complement strand
CTCTTTTTTATGGGGGGCATTCCCGATCATGCTGCTGTTTTTACAAGCGCAGAACTTGCAAGATCTAATCGTTTAAGCGAGGGATCCGTCTCTTTAATAAATGGCCTACTGCGTCAAGCTAAAAGAAACGGCCTGCCTGCTTTACCACCGCAAAAGGTTAAAAAAATTAGTATTGAAAATTCAGTCCCAGAATGGATTGTGCGCCGTTGGTTAGATGCTCATGGTGCAGAAAAAGCGGAACAAAAGGCAAAAGAAACACTCGAAGAGCCCATTCAGTGGATTCGCGTCAATACTCGTCTCATCACGCTTACCGAATTTCGAGAAGCCTGGGCTCTTAAGGGAAGAGATTATGCGGATCGATATTTAGAGCTTGATTCGTCAGTGCGTATAAAGGACTTACTCGAATCAAAAGATTTTCTCGAAGGCAAGTTTTCATTTCAAAATCCAGCGGCCTATGACGTAGTTCATCTTTTAGACATTAAGCCTGGGATGAGAGTTTGGGACGCCTGCGCCGCTCCTGGTGGCAAAAGTGCTCTTATTTTAGAGATGAACCCAGCAATTTCACTTGTCGCCTCGGACGCCTCTGAAGAGAGAGCTCTTCGTTTGGCTGATCTGGTAAAAAGACAAGGATTAGACTCCGTCGAATTTGGTGTTATCGATGCCGTTTGTTCTCCTTTTAAAGAAGAGTTTGATCGAATTCTTTTAGATGCACCTTGTTCTAATTTTGGCGTGCTTTCGCGCCGGCCAGAAGTGGTCTACCGCATAACACCGGAATCAATAGAAGAGCTTGCCTCTAAACAGTTAGAGATATTAAGTGGAGCGTCAAAGGCGTTAAAAAAAGGTGGTGTTTTAGTTTATGCCACTTGTAGTCAAGAGCGTCCAGAGACAACAGGTGTCATAAAGAAGTTTTTAGATGCCAACTCAAACTTTAGCATTTTAAAAGAAGCTGTTTGTACGGGTGAAGTTAATGGCATGGACCGTTTTTTTGCTCAAGCTTTAGTGAGGAAAAGTTGAACCGATATCTGTTTTTTTTAATGCTCTTATGTGGCGTCGCTTTAGCGAGTGCAGAAGAACAAAATAAAAAGGATTGGATTTTTTATGACGCTTTTTTAGGCCTTGAAGGTGGCGATGCTTACCCTTGGGGCGATTTAGAAGATGTAATTAAGCCTGCACTATACGGTCAAGGAGAATTTTCATATCATTATTGGGAAAACACTTTTGGTTTAGTTCAATTTGGTTATGCCTATTTTAGAACACATGATGATTTTAAACGTTTTCCAGGTGTGCATCAATTTAACGGTAGAGTAGGTTTAGAACATCAGTCTTCTTGGATGAAGCCCTTTTTTGTAGGTGCTGGTTTTAGTTGTATTTGGACTCGTTCTGATGGTGGCGACCCTAATGACAAAAGTCCTGGAGTACTACTCATTACCAATGAAACTGAATTTGGAGCCTTTATCAAGTTAAAACTTCCTATTTGGAAAAATGAAACTTATGCCATGGGTGTTAATTTGTACTGGGAAGAAATTTGGACTTTACCTAAAGCATCCAATACGCTTTGGATTGGCTTTTTTGTTCAAAGGCGGTTATGGTAATGAGATGCCTATTAATTTCTTTGTTGCTACTGTCCTCTTTGCTTAGCGCTAAAATAACGCCGGAAACAGAGGGGATGGAAGCAACGTTTCGTTCGGATGGCACTTTTTTAACGGCTTCGCCGACGTATATTTTTGATCGCGTTTTTGGTGAGGGAGGACTTCACTCTGCTAGTGAAGTATGGTCGCCTGACTTTATTGCTAATCGCTTATTAGTCAATCGATACTCCGTGTTGCCCTCTTGGCAGGTTCAAGAGCCCGGCATTTGGCTCAAGACCGGAAACGAAGTTGGCGACATGATCTATCAAGACCTTATTACTTTAGACGATGATCGTCCAGAGAATAGAAACCCTACTTTAGAGGCGGGGTTTCGCAGTGTCTCTTTCCATGGTTTTTGGGCGACGGCACGGTATTTTCAGGTAGATCATTTTTCCTCTGCGGCATTAAAAAATAATAAAAGGGCTGTGGGATCTGCAGATTATGCTTTTTTTGGTGCTAATTTGCCTGCCTTTAGCACGGCTTATGGAGGGCTTGGTTATTCTGGTGATTTGCTAGAATTTTCATTGTTAGCGGGAAGAGAATACTTATGGCTTTTTGGTGAAAGTGGACGTTGGATTCCGGCACTGATTTCGCCTCGGGTAGAGTCTAGGATTCATTACCGAAGCTTAGATTTTTCTTTAATTTACGAAGATATCGAATATAAAAACGTAGAGTTAGAAGAAAGCGGCACTCGAAAAGAATGGAGTGGTTCTCTTTATTTTCCCTACACCAATTGTTGCAAAACAGCTAGGCTCGAAGCTGGAGGAGGAATTAACTTCCGTTTTGTGAACGACAAAGGAGACACCTATTTTGGCTTAAAAAATGACCGCGTCTTTTGGACATTTATGCAAATGAAGTGGTTGCCTCAAGAAAATTTTTCTGTTGGCGGGCATTTTGGTATGAATGAGAACGATTGGCTTGTTAAAGACAGCATAGAGATTGACTTAAAAACAAGTTTAAGTTCGAATTTATTATTTGGATTTCAAAATTTATTAGGCTCTCGTTTAAATCCAATGGGAGAATCCTATGAGTTTTTTAATGGCGATACTATAGCACTTTCAGCGGAAGGATTTTTACAGCTTTATAAAATATATGCTCAAGCAGAGCATGGTTGGAGTCCTTTCAAGGTGGGTATTCAGACTTCAATATGGTTAGAAAAAGGGGCTGAAACCTTTGACACCACTGGGTTTGAAAAAGTAAATGATAATATCTGGTATCGTTATGGAAGTATCTCTCGTATTAATTCTTGGCTTACTGGGCTTATGGGGGAGTTGACGCTTTCGTATGAATTTAATGATTTGTTTTTAGCAAAAGCGCGCGGAGGGGTAGAGCAGATTTGGGGTAAAGAAGAGCGTTTTGAAGTAGAACCTTCAGAAGCTTGGCTTGCTTTAGAAGCAAATTGGACAATAAAAAAAACACTATTAATTTCTCATTCTTGGCATTATCGAAGTGCTGCTCGTTGGAATTTACGTCGTCCCGATCCATTTGAAATACGTGGTGATTGGTTTTGGAATGCAAGCTTTTCTCAACTATTCCCTAAACAGGGTTTAACGTTAACGGGCACATTATTGCATGTATTATCCGATACTTTTATTGAAGTCCCTAATGGTAACAAAAACAGAACTCGTTTTATTTGCTCTGTAAAAAAAGCATTTTAATAACCAGCTTGCTTTAATGCTTTTAAGCAAAAGGAGTTGGTTATTTCGGATAACACTTTGTTTTTAGGTATCCATTGTGAACTTTTAGAGCTCGCTTTTTTTGTAGAAAAAATATGCAATACTTCGCACTCAATTTTGTAGCGAGTAATGGCATGTTTAAACTGCCCACAAAATTTAAAATCCTTAACAAGATCAAAAGAAATCCATTCTTCTGCTTTTGCCGGGAAGTTTTTAGTTTTAGAAGAAGG